>JAIYDT010000247.1 GCA_027487355.1 Verrucomicrobiaceae bacterium | reverse complement strand
GCGCGAATGCCCTGGGCGGTCTTTTCGGTGGCCATGGCGTCCTCGTTGAGGGCGAAGCGGAAGGATTTTTCGTCGAAGGTCACCTTTTCGAGGTCCAGCGCCGCCGAATCGGAGGCCGAGAGGCGCTGCTGGACCGGATCGGTGGAAGCCTGGAGTTCTGCGAGCAGGCTGGGGCTGATGGTGAGGAGGTCGCAGCCGGCAAGGGCGAGGACTTCACCCTTGTTGCGGAAGGAGGCTCCCATGACCTCGGTCTTGTAGCCGAACTTCTTGTAGTAGCTGTAGATCGACTTCACGGAAATGACGCCGGGATCCTCGTCGCCCTCGTAGGTCTTGCCGGTGGAGGCCTTGTACCAATCGAGGATGCGTCCGACGAAGGGCGAGATGAGCTGCACTCCGGCCTCGGCGCAGGCCACGGCCTGAGCGAAGGAGAAGAGCAGGGTGAGATTGCAGTGCACACCTTCCTTTTCGAGGATCTCAGCGGCCTTGATGCCTTCCCAGGTGGAGGCGATCTTGATCAGGATGCGGTCCTTGGAAATGCCTTCGCTTTCGTAGGCGGCGATCAACTGGCGGGCCTTGGCGACGGTGGCCTCGGTGTCAAAGGAAAGGCGGGCGTCGACCTCGGTGGAAACACGACCGGGAACGATCTTGAGGATTTCCAGGCCGAAAAGGATGAGGATGCGGTCGAGGACGGCCTCGGTGAGCGCTTGTCCGCTGAGGGAGCCGCCCTTGAGTTCTCCGATGGCGCGCTCGACAAGTGGCTTGTATTCCGGCTTGGCGGCGGCCTGGAGGATCAGTGAGGGATTCGTCGTGGCGTCACGCGGCTGGTAGGCCTTCATCGATTCGAAATCGCCGGTATCGGCGACGACGACGGTGAACTGCTTCAGTTGGTCGAGTTGGGTAGCGCTCATGGGCGGGGTCGGAGTAGGGCGAAACCTGCCCGGTGGCGAGGCAAAAAAGCACGGCGGCTGGATCTCTCTGGTTCTCCAGGGCGGGTGCTTTCATCGCAGCGGCGGAGGATTTTCGCTACCCCGATTCGTGGGGTGGACAAAGTCCGGGCTCTTGCCTAGCTTCGCGGAATGGAAACCATGCATGCCCGGAGTCGTCGCCAAGGCTTCACCTTGATCGAATTGTTGGTGGTGATCGTGATCATCGTCGTGCTGGCGGTGCTGTCCACCGTTGGTGCCGCGAAATTCATCGACAAGGGCAAGAAGGTCCAGGCGCTGGCGCAGATCCGCGATCTTTCCACCGGGCTCCAGGCTTTCTCGGTGGACTACCAGCGTGGCCCGATCCCCAAGGAGAAGCGGGATGCCGGAGTGGACACGGTCTATGGAGATCCGGATGCCATGTACACCAACGATTTCATCGTCTCGGCGCTTCTCGGCGACCCGAAGCAGTTTTCCTACGGTGCCTCCAATTTTGACGTGGCGGATGTGAATCCGAAGAAGGAAATGTACCTCCAACTGCCGCTTTCCGGCGACAAGAAGAACGGCGTCGGACTGGATGGCATTCTCTACGATCCATGGGGCAACTCGATGATGATCGCCATCAACACCCCGCCTTTTCGCTCGGATGAGGCGGAAGGGGTCTATGACAAGCTGATGTGGACTTTCGGCGTGGGTGAATACACCGACAGCAGGCCCCGCGAGCAGGATTTCGTGATCTGGTCCTTCGGCAAGGATGGCAAGAAGGGCAAGAAGGGGGGCTCCAAGACCGATGTGATTCCGTTTGCGAATTCGGACGATGTGACTTCGTGGCAATAACGTCACCGTCGGGCTTGCCCGGCAGGGGACTGTCGCATTAGCAATCCACATGCAGAACATTCGAGCGGGAGTGGCCGGGGCCGGGGTGATGGGGCGGAATCATGCCCGCGTGTATTCCCAGTTGCCGGAAGTTGATCTCGCCGTCGTCTATGACGCCGATGCCGCCCGTGCCGAAGCCGTGGCTGCGGAATTCGGTGCCACACCGGTTTCCAGTCTCGAAGAGCTGGCCGCGCTCTGCGACGTAGCGAGCGTGGCTGTGCCGACCATTGCCCACCGGGCTGTCGGTTGCCAGTTGATGGAACTGGGGGTGCATGTGCTGATGGAAAAGCCGATCGCGCCGACCGTCGAGGATGCCCAGGTTCTGGTGGAGACTTCCGCACGCACCGGCAAGGTGCTTCAGATCGGACACATCGAGCGCTTCAATCCAGTCCTTCGCGAACTGGAGAAAAAGCTGACCCACCCCAGGTTCATCGAGGCCCACCGGCTTTCCCCCTTTCCCAACCGCAGCATCGACATCGGCGTGGTGCTCGACCTGATGATCCATGATCTGGAAATCATCCTCCACCTCGTGCGTTCGCCCATCGCCAGCATCGACGCCGTCGGAGTGGCCGTGCTGACGCCGAATGAAGACATCGCCAACGCCCGTCTCCGTTTCGAGAACGGCTGCGTGGCCAATGTCACTGCCAGCCGGATCAGTCCGGACAAGATGCGCAAGCTGCGGGTGTTTCAGGAAGACTGCTATCTCTCGCTCGACTACCAGGAGCAATCCGGCCAGATCCACTGGCGGGAAGGCATGGAGATCAAGCGCGGTGCCGTCGAGGTGGAACCGGGCGAGCCTCTGAAGCTCGAACTCGAGGCCTTTGTCCGCAGTGCTGCCGCAGGAGCGGCACCTAAAGTCAGTGGTCAGCAGGGGACGGACGCCCTGAGCATCGCCATCGAGATCACCAGGATCATCCGCGACGGATTCAAGTGAACCCTGATCACTGCGGCTCGCCGGCAGGGAAAATCTCGTGGATCGTGGACTGACGATGGTCGTCCAACCACCGTTCCAGCGCGGGGCGCATGGCCGCCACGATTTCAGGTCGTTCGGAGGCAAGGTCGCGATTCCCCGATTCATCAGTCGAGAGCCGGTAGAGGGCGAAATGACGGTCTCCGGCAGCGGTGGGCGTGCACACCAGTTTCCATAACTTCGTCGTCAGGCAGCGCTGCTTGGCGTCGATCACCGGAGTGAGATACTTCTTCTTCAGTACGAACTGATAGTTGAATGCCTCGTCGATCTCGGTGAGTTCATCCATGGGAGGCAGTTTCGGCCTTTCGATCCCCGGCACGCGGAACTGGATGAAGGGAAAACTGGTTTCGCTGTAGCTTGGAAGGGTCTCCGGAGTGGCCCGGCGCTCGATCCATGAGGCGACACTTTTTCCCTCCCAGGCCGAGGGCTTCTTCACGGCCAGGAGATCCGCCAGCGTGGGCATCAGGTCGATTGATCGGATCGGTTCGGAAATGACCTGGGGTGCCTTTCCAGGGATGTGCACGATCATCGGGATGTGGTTGGCCTGCCCGCTGCCATTGAGGCTCAGGCCATGTCCCAGCGTGACGCCCGGATCGAAGAGGTCGTCGCCGTGATCCGCCGTGATGACGACGATCGTGCGCTCGGCCAGACCGTTCTGTTGCAGTGACTTCAGGATTCGTGAAACACAGTCGTCGAACTGCCGGGTGCAGCCGTCATAAAGCGCGCGGATCTGGGTGATCTCGCTGTTAGGCATCGACCTCCAGATCGGTTCGAGATCCTCACCCCCGATGAAGCGATCCACATCGAACTGCACCTGGTTGCCAGCAGGGCCGTTGTAATCCGGATCGGCGAACATCCGGTTGTAGGGTTGCGGCGATCCGTAGGGGAGGTGGTTGCACGAATAGAAGACGTGCCAGAAGAAAGGCTTGCCCGAAGTGGCTTGTTTTCCCAAGCGGTCCTCCACCCGTCTGGTCACCACCTCGGGAGTCACGAATGAGGCAAAGGAGCTGATTTCCGGAAACATGCGATAGCCGAGCGCGTTGTCGAAATACAAAGGCACCACGAAATGCGCCATGATGACGGCCTGGCTGAGATAGATCTTGAAGTTGTCAAAACTGGAGACGTCGATGTCCTTGAAACCAAGCGGAACGAGTTTGTAATATCCCGCGCACCAGTCGCCGATCGCGGCGGTGTCGTAATCCGCTGCGTTCATCACCGTGGCCACCGGGACGAGTGTCCGCTCCATCGAGGCGACGGTTTCCTGATCCGGATACATCTGACGGATCCCGTGGGTGTGGGGAAACTGCGAGCCCATGAAGGTCACAGACGATTCAAGGGTCGAGGCGATCGGGGTGTAGCAGCGCTCGAAGCGCGTCGAACGAGCGGCAAGGGCATCGATCGTCGGGGAAACTCCCGCCGCTGCGGCTCCATCGTTGCGGGCCGCCTTGTAGCCTGCGCAGCCCAGACGGTCGCCGCGCAAGGAATCCGAGGCGATGATGATGACATTCCAGCGGCTCGCAGTGGGGTTTCCGTCCCGGTTCGGGGAATTCGCACTCACCGGCAGAGCAGGGATGAAAACCGCAGCGACGCCAGCCAAGGTCAGCGCTCCTCCGATCCAACGGGCTTTTGGATGGCCGGCGCGGAGATACCAGACGATCACCCAGGCAAGTATGGCCAGAGGAATGACCGCGAACAGAAGCGTCTGGACCATCGGTTGCCAATTCGTGGGTGCCCAGTCCAGAAGCTTGTGGCACCAGTCTCCGAGCCGGGCCTCGCTCAGGAAATAGGGCCGTGAGTTTGCCAGTCGCAGCAGAAAGTAGCAGTGGATGACGACCGTGAGAAAGAGTGCCCTCATCACCGTCCAACGGCGTTTCTGGAATCTCGTCCGCTTGGTCCATTCGGTCGTCATGGGCAGCAAAAGGAATACGGCCGCCAGCCCGAGCAGTGCGTAGGCCACGAGCACCAGCAGATTCTGCTGGATCAGGAAATGCAGGTATTTGTCGCGCGCCAGGGCACTGAACTTGTTCTCCATGCCGTCGGAGCGGTTCGCCAGGCGCCATAGCGACGTCGCGAACTGATAGACGAGGAAGATCCCCACACCGGCCACCGTGGGCCACAGGCAGGTCCGCCCGCTGACGGCAGTCGGGCGGGAAGGGGAATCGGCGCTGTCGGGCTTGGCCATGCGGAACGCTCGCAGCATCGCCCCACTCGATCAAGTGCCGGGTGGCTCGACATAGGTCCATCTCGGACTCATCAGCTTTTCAATCACCACGCCTTTCGGTGATCTGAGGTCGGTCGGCGTCGAGATCCTCAGCAGCGCGGCGATTTCCTTATTCCCGCTTTGTGTCAGGAGCCCGATCAGCTTTTGCCCTTCCTCCGAGGCCCGCTCGATGTAGCCGAAGAGCACCTGATCCCCCTTGAGCGTCCTCAACCGGAAGCAGGCCCAGCGCCTGGAATCGGAGAACTCATGACTGAAGTATTGGTCGGGCTCGATCCTGACCCGGAAATCCACCGACCCTTGCGGGCGTGTCTTGGCATACTCATCCCAGTCCATCGGCTGATAGCAGACCTCCGTTTCCCAATCCACCCGGGCCATTCCTTCATCGCCCAGCTCAAGCAGCAGACTGCGCTTCCGGTTGCCCTCGATCGCGCAACTGACCATCCAGAACGAGCCCCTGTTCTCCAGCGTGACGGGCTGTAACACATCCAGTGAAAGGAAGCGAGTGGCCTTCAAGGAATGCTGCTGATACCATTGCTCCATCAAGGGCCTCACCCGCTCAGGATGGCGGACGACCTTTTCGAGTTTCTCTATGCTGTCCGCCTCGCAGTAGAGTCTGACGCTTTCCGTGATGCGGTTGACCGTGGCCTCTGCTTCCTGGCGCTCCCGGACCTCCTGATCCAGGGTTTTCAGGTCCTCCGATCTCGCCGCCTCCGGGGTGGCCTTGTTGCTCTGAAGATTGGCCAGCGACCAGACGGCGCCGCCGGCGATGGTCAGCCCCAACAAGATGAACCAACCCCAAGGCGTTGGCTTTGACTCGCGATCCTCCTTGTCCCAGGTCTCTTCCAGGGGCACCTGGCTGACCTCATTGTCGGCAAGGGCTTCGTAGTCCGGTTCGTGGGTCCGCTTATCCTCAGTGGTCCGCTCGGCCGGCTCCAGACGTGTCATCGTGGACGGCACCGGCAGCGGAACGGTGCGTGTGACCGCGCCGCCGTCGCTGGTCAGCCTGACGACCTCCTGAGGCGTCGGCGGCGTCTCATCGACCACTCTAACAACAGGTTTTTCGAAATCCCTAGCCATCGTTGGTTTCGACAAAAGCCTGAAATGCCCATCGACGCAACGCCACGTTCTGCCTAAAACACGATCCAGCCGAGCGACGCATGCCAGCCAGACTCCTCATCATCACCGCCGCGTTCGGGGAAGGCCACAACAGCGCCGCCAGAAACTGCGCGCTCGCCCTCGATTCCCTCGGGGCCGAGACCCGGTTGGCCGATCCCTGCCTGACCGGAGCCCCACGTTCCACCCGCTTCATCCAGTGGGCCTACCGACTTGTCACCACCTACAGCCCGCAGCTCTGGGCCAGGATCTACCGCTCCACCGGCAACCACGACTTCAGCCGCCAGCAGATGCCCTTGATGCGACGTCCGGAATCCTATCTGGAAACGCTCATTCAGGAATTCCAGCCTGACGCCATCGTCAGCAGCTACCCGCTTTATCCTTATTTCCTTGAGCGCATCTTCAGGAAGACCGGTCGATCCCTTCCAGTCTTCACCGTGGTCACCGATTCCATCGAGATCAACGCCGCCTGGCTCAAGGCTCCTTCCGACTACTACCTCGTCACCGACCCCGCCACGCGGGAAACCATGATCCGCGCGGGGCTGCTCGCAGCCAAGGTCATTGACACCGGATTTCCCGTGAATCCGATTTTCTCAAAGCTTCAGCCCGTCGCCTCCGAGGACGCCTGTGACCCGTTTCGCGTGCTTTATTTCCCCACCGCCCAGCGCCATCTGTTAGGTGCCATGGGTCGCGCCCTGCTGGATGTCTCGCCGCGTGTCCGGCTCACCCTCGTCCTCGGGCGGAATGTCCGGCTCCTTTACAAGCGCGCCCGGGCACTCAAGACCGCCTATCCGGGACGCGTCCGGATCATCGGCTGGACCCGCAAGGTGCCCCAGCTCCTCAACAGCCATCACCTCACCGTCGGCAAGGCCGGAGGGGCCACCGTCCATGAGGCCATCGCCGCGCGTTGTCCGATGCTCATCCATCACCTCGTCCCCGGTCAGGAGGAGGGAAATCTCCGCCTGCTGGAAGCCATCGGAGCGGGTTCCCTCGCCGATACCCCGGCCAGCATCGCAAGCGCCACTCACGACCTCCTTGCCGACCAGGCCGCCGGTTGGCGGAAGATGAAGCTCGCCCTCGCCCGCCATGGGCGCAATGCCGGAGCCCTCCACGCCGCCCGCTTCATCCTGGATCACGTGAATGGTGAATCATGATTGGCAAATGGTTTGAACGATTCACTCCTCACGATTCACTCCTTCCATGACCTTCCTCTTCGACATCGGCCGCGTCCTTCTCGACTTCGACTTTGAAACCTCGCTTTCCCGGCTGCTTCCCGCAGACACCCGGAACCCGGCCACTCATCTCGCCGCGCTGATCGAGAAAAAGGATGACTTCGAGGCCGGTCGCATCCCGGAGCCGGAGTATGTCCAGTGGGCCATCGAACGCCTCGGCGGCGACATCACCCCCGAGGCCTTCCGTCACGCCTGGCGACACATCTTCACCCCCAATGAACCCATGTGGTCCGTCGCCGGTCAACTTGCCGCCGACGGCCATCGGCTGATTCTCTTTTCCAATACCAACTCCATCCACTGCCCGTGGATCTTCGAGACCTATCCCCGGTTCTCGATCTTCGATGGAGCCGTCCTCTCCCACCTCGCCGGCGGTATCAAGCCGGACCGTCCGATCTACGAGCACGCCATCCGTGAGCATGGACTGATCCCGGAGGAAACCCGCTACATCGACGACCTTCCGGCCAACATCGCCACCGGCCGCGAGTTCGGCTTCCGCTCCTGGCAGTATGACCTCAACGACCACGGCGCCTTTGAAAAGTGGCTGGCCGGGGAGCTTGGCCGCTGACTCCCTTCCGGCTCCCAGAGGCAGCTGCCGCCAGTGTTCTCGCACGGCGTCTGTTAGACGCTGCCAGATTGACGTTGGAATCCCTTGGATCCGATGATAACTCAAATCACAAAACAAAATGACGAGCGGCTCACCCAATCCTGACCAAGCCTGGGAATTCCCCCTGCAATCATTTCATCGGAAGGATTGCGGTGACTCTCCCGCAGACCTTCAGTTCTTCGTGGAACTGCGATGGCATGATCGTGCCTCCGGATTTCAGCCGCGAGTTCGCTCCACCGCTGGCCTCGGCGGCCAGGATGCCTTGATGGCCTCGCCCTGATGCGAATGGACCCTCTCGCCACTTCTGTTCCGACCATTGCCGCCGTCTCCACTGCACCGGGAGTCGGGGCGGTTTCAGTGATCCGGCTTTCGGGGCCGGAAGCGTTCGCGATCGCCGACCTCGCCACGGGCGGAAAGGCGTCGGTCACAGCGCCGAGGACCGCGACCTGGTGTCGTGTGCTGGACCCGAACGGCGCCGCCATCGACGATGGACTTCTGACCGTTTTCCCCGGCACTGGCAGCTACACCGGCGAGCCCGTCGTGGAGTTCAGTGGACATGGGGGAATGCTGGTGACCCGCCAGGTGCTGTCGCGCTTCCTCGGGTGTGGCGCGGTCGCCGCAGGTCCCGGGGAATTCACCCAGCGGGCCTTCCTGAATGGAAAGCTCGATCTCACCCAGGCCGAGGGCGTGATGGATCTGATCTCCGCCCAAACCTCCCTGGCCTTGCGGGCTGCGCGCGATCAGATGGATGGTGTGCTCGGTCGTCAGACCCTGGTGGCGCGCGACGAGGTCCTTTCCGTCCTGGCCCATGTGGAGGCCTACATTGATTTTCCGGATGAGGACATCGCCCCGGAAACAGGAACGCTTCTTTGTGATCGCCTTCTGGCGGTAGCGGGCCAGATCGACCGACTGCTCGCCACAGCGGATCAGGGGCGCATCCTGCGCGAAGGCGTCAGGACGGTCATTTTTGGCGAGCCGAACGTCGGGAAATCCAGCCTCTTGAACCGCCTGCTCGGCCACGAGCGGGCGATCGTCAGCGAGCTGGCCGGGACCACGCGCGACACCATCGAGGAATCCGCGGTTCTCGGCGGAATTCCGCTTCGCCTGATTGACACCGCCGGCGTTCGCGAGGCGGCGGACCGGATCGAGGAGGAGGGGATTCGCCGCACGGTCCGGCAGATCGAGTCGGCGGATCTCTTGTTGGAAGTGGTGGATGGTTCTCGGGCGAAAGGTACTCCGATCCAGTTCGACGGGCCGGAAAGCGGACGACGTCTTCGGATTTTCAACAAGTCCGACCTCGGCCTGCATCCCGACTGGCAGAACGAAGAGGGGATTTCCCTATCCTGCGAATCCGGTGCGGGCTTTGATCTGCTTCAGAAAGCGATCGAGTCCGTCCTGCAGCTGGGAAGGGAGGATTGGGGTGGTCAGACCGTGGCGATCAACGCCCGTCATCAGTCCTGCCTTCACCGGGCAAGACTGGCTCTCGTGGCAGCCGTCGAGCTCTTGCAGCCACCGCGCGCGGACACCGAGCTGGCGGCCGTGGATCTGAGGGAAGCACTGGAAGCCTTGGGCGAAGTGGTCGGACGGGTCGATGTCGAGGATCTGCTCGGCGTCATTTTTTCCAGCTTCTGCATCGGGAAATAGCGCCTGGCGGAACACGGCTTGCGATCTGGATTGATTTCCTCGGGAAATACCCAAGGTTGTTCCACAAATGAGATTTGCCTGGTGTGTCGCTGTTTGCATCTCGATCTCGCTGACCAGTGGTCCTGCGGCTGTGACTCCAGCGGAGGATCAGGCGGGTCAGCCGGACCAGGTCTCCAAGTTGATCGAGCAGCTCGGTGACGACCATTTCAAGGTGCGCGAGGAGGCGACCCGCAAGCTGTGGACCATGGGCATCGAGGTGGAGCCCCGTTTGCGGGCGGCGCTGGGCGGGACGAATCCGGAGGTCAGCAAGCGGGCCTCCTTCCTGCTGCGGAAGATCGCGCTCGACGTGACGCCGGACACGCCCGAGGCGGTGCTTGGACTGATTGAGCGGTTCAACCAGGCGGGGCGGGATGACAAACTGAGAATCATTTACGAACTCGAAGGCCTGAAAGCCTGGCGACAGATCCTCAAACTCTACTCACTGGAAACGAAAGAGGACGTCAAAATGCGAGTCCGCTCAAGGGTGGAGCAGGTGGCCATCCGGGCAGCACGGGAGTCGATCGCGGCGGAAAAATTCCAGGAGGCGCTTGGATTTCTGGCGATGGGTCCGAAGGGAGCCGCCGGGTTGGCAGCGATCGCCGAGTTTCATCGCACACATGGCAGCTTGAACGCCGAACTCGCCAAGGCCACCGGGCCGGAGCAGGTCAACCTCAGACTGGCCCTGCTGCGGTCATCCGGTCAGTTGGCCGCCGCACGCAAGGCCGCAGTGGAAGCCCGCGAGCCACGGATCGCGGCGGTGATGGACATGCTGGAAGGCGATCCAATGCCGCTTCTTCGCACCTGCACGGCCAGCGATGGTCCGCCATCGCTGCACGCCCTCTACTTGCAGCTCGCGGAGAAGAACTGGAATGGCGTGCCCCTGACCTCGAAGGATTTCGACCCGCTCCAGCCGTTCATACGTGGCTCCCAGAATGATCCCAACCGCAACCTCGGCATCGGCATCTATTTCCTGCTAGGCGAGGCGGCCGCGGGCGAATCCCATTTCATCAAACTCGATCCCATCGATGCCTTCCACTCCTTCCGCTACTTTGATCTTCTCGAGCGGGTGCCGGAAGCCCTGAAGGTGATGGGCTTGAACCCGGATCAGCCGGATTATGCGGCCTGGGTCGAGAAACATGCCAAGGCGTTGATCGATCATCCCGATGAGAGCGATAAGGAACAGAATGACCTCGTGGAAATGGCCGTCTTTCTGGAGAAACGTGGCTTGCGGGATCAGTTGAAGCACTTCGAGCCCTTCCTCGCGAAACTGGCAGCGGAGGACTCGGAGGTGTTCCTCACGATCCTGAACAGCCTGTTCCGCAATGAACAAACGCGGAGCGGAGCGATCACGCTGGCGAAGAAGGCGGCGGTGAACTTCGCCGGGGACGACGACGCGAAATGGGGCGAGGTCCTCGACGGGGTCTTCAGTGACAATCAATCGGCCGGGACCTGGTGGACCTGGCTGGGTGAACTCGATCCCGCCGCGAGCCGTGCGGATCGTCTGGATGGTCTCATGGCCCTCTTGAGATATGGCAACGATCCCGGAAGTCTGCGCAAGAAATGGATCAAGCGTGTCTGGGACTCCATCGAGGCGATGCCAAAGGAGAAGGCCAGGGAGAAGCTCAATCTCATGAAGGATTTCGCCCTTCAGTCGAACGACCTCGATTCAGGATTGAAGGCCTGGGACCAGCTTTTCGAGGACATCGAGGAAGATGAGGAGGAGGATATCACCGACCGCAGCTTCAGTTATCTGCTCTATCTTTCTGCCGCTGGTCGCTGGCAGGACGCCGCCACGCTGTGGATGAAGCGGATCGAGAAGAATCCATCCCGTCCCGATTTCCACGCCTATGCCGCCACCTGTTTCCGGCGCATGGGGAAGGACCAGGAGGCCGCGAAGCAGGACGAATGGGCGGACAAGCTGGCACTCGCCGACCCCAGGGCGGGGATCCAGATCGCGCAGGCCTACTCCTTCAGTGGCGATTTTGAACGTGCGGGCCAGTGGTGGGAGCGGGTCATCGTCACCACTTCTCCGGACTCCGACCTTTGGGTGAGCGCCCTGACCCTGCATGGACTGGATCGCACCGGGGCCGGCGACTGGAAACGCGCCGCTTCCGTCAATGAAGTCCTCGCCTACAACGGATATGAGAACGGGGTCGAAACGCCCAGTGTTCAACTCCGCCTGCGGGTGAATGCCGACTTCACGCGGGCCTTGAGCCGCCTGAAGACGGATCGTGAGCGATCAATCCGGGTTCTGGAGAGATGCCACAGCCTCCTTCCGGCGGACGGATCCCTGGCGGATTATTACTTTCCCGCGCTGCGCAAGGCGGGCCTGTTGCCGCAACACGACGAGTGGTTCGAACGGTCGTGGAAGATCATGGAGTCCGTCATCAAGACCTATCCCGACTGCGAGAACTCCCGAAACACGGCCGCGTGGCTCGCCGCCCGCGCCGTCAGGCATCTCGATGAAGCGGAAGAGCAGGTGGACAAGGCGCTCAGTGTCTCTCCCGAGCAGGCCGCCTATCTCGACACCAAGGCGGAGATTCTCTTCGCGAGGAAAGACCGCAAGGGCGCTCTGGAACTCTCGAAGCAATCGCTCGTCTCAGACCCGCTTGATGACTCGCTGCGTCGCCAGTTCGAACGCTATCGGACCGGGCCCTTTCCAACTCCTTGACCGGACAAGCAGGCCACATTTCCATGCTCTTTCCGAGAACATGCTGGTGATGCCTGATGGTGTCGTTAGAGTCCTGTCATTCAAATGACGGACGATGGGTCAAAAGGGAGTGGAAAAAGGATCGAGCCGATTCTCGGGGTCCTGGGGCTTTTCCTGCTGTTGCTTGGGTGCTTCTTTGTGCTGCGGCCATTTTTGTCCGCCCTGATGTGGGCAATCGTCCTGGCCTACTCCCTCTGGCCGCTCCAGAAGCGTTTCACCCTCTGGTTCGGTGGTTCCCGGACCCTGGCGGCGATCCTGGTGACGCTGACGATGACCCTGGTGTCGGTAGGGCCATTCGTGCTGATCGGCTTCAGCATTGCGGATGACGCCAAGGAACTCGGGACAGCGACAAGGAAGTGGTTCGAGTCGGTGCCCGACGAACCTCCCGCCTGGGTCGGCAAGACTCCCTTTGTCGGCCAGGAATGCAACGCCTATTGGAAGGATTTTGCCGCCGACCGCCGCCGCTGGGTGGAGCGCTTTGACGAAGCCGCCAAGGAACCACCGCCGCGGCCGAAAGTGATCGAGGAGCGCGGCGATGAGGAAATCCTGAAGGATGCCCCGCCGGTCACGCCCAGCCAGCCTGTTGTGCCGCCGGCAGAAGCCGCTGCCGCCGCCACGGCCAAGGTGGGTGAGTCGTCACGCGTGGCGGAGCGCCTGGCCGGTCAGCTCGGCCAGGCCAGCGTCTGGATCAAGGTCGCGCTGATCAGCAGTGTCCAGGCCATCGGCAAGGGCGTGGTCGAGGTGCTTGCCAGTGTGTTTCTTGCGTTTTTCCTGCTCCGTGATGGGGGTGCGGTGGCCGAGCGATTGACGATCGGCATGCGGCGCATCGCTGGCGACCGGGGACGGCACATGCTGCACGTGGCCGGCGGAACCGTGAGGGGCGTCGTCTATGGCATTCTTGGCACGGCGCTGGTGCAGGCGGTGGTCGCTGGGGTGGGCTTCGCGATCGCGGGAGTTCCAGGCGTGATCCTGCTTTCAGTGCTGACCTTTTTCCTCTCCGCCGTGCCCATTGGCCCACCGGTCATCTGGATTCCGGCGACCATCTGGCTCTTCACCCAAGGACGTCCCGGCTGGGGCGTGTTCATGGCGATCTGGGGTGTTCTGGGAATCAGCGGGGTGGACAACATTGTGAAGCCCTATCTCATCAGTCACGAGAGCAAGACCCCCTTCGTGCTGATCTTCTGCGGCGTGATCGGGGGGGCTTTTGCTTTCGGTCTCGTTGGTGTGTTCCTCGGCCCGACCCTCTTGGCGGTGACTTTCCGCATGATAGAAGAATGGTCCGCCAACACGCCCATCGAGGACATTGAGGAGGTGATCGAAGAGGTCACTGGAGCCGATCCGGCCTGACGACGGCCGGAGTCGGGACCAGCTTTTCGGTTCAAGCCTTCAGCGAGGCCCGGATCCCGGCGGCGATGTCGTGGAACGAGTCGGCCACGGCGTTGGTGCCACGCTCAAGGAGGGCCACCGGTGCCCCGCTGTCGCCACGGCGACCGGTCTCTGCGTCGATCGGGATCTGCCCGAGCAGCGGCACGTTGAGATGCTGGGCCTCACGCACGCCGCCGCCTTCTCCAAAGAGGAAATAGCGCTGGCCGTGATCGCAGTCGAACCAGGCCATGTTTTCAATCAGGCCGAGGATCGGAACGTTGACCTTGGAGAACATTGCGACCGCCTTTCTCGCATCGGTCAGGGCCACCTCCTGCGGCGTGGTGACGATGACGCAGCCATCCACGGAAACCGTCTGGACGATCGTCAGTTGGATGTCGCCCGTGCCCGGGGGAAGGTCGAGAATCAGGTAGTCGAGGTGTTCCCAGGCCACCTGCCGCAGGAACTGCTGCGTGTAGCGGGTGGCCATCGGGCCCCGGACAATGACCGGCGAGCGGTCCTCCAACAGGAAGCCCATCGACATCAGTTGGAGCCCGTGGGCCTCGATCGGGATGATCTCGTCCTGGTCGTTCGACATCGGTCTCTCGCTGGTGCCGAACATCATGGCCACGGAGGGTCCGTAGAGGTCGCAGTCGCAAAGACCGACCCGTGCCCCCGCTCTGGAGAGGGCCACCGCGAGGTTCGCCGCGACGGTGGACTTGCCGACGCCGCCTTTTCCGGAGGCCACGGCAATGATCCGCTTCACCCCTGGAATCGAGGATTTGCCGGTGCCCGCCACATTCGTGCTGCCCGGCGGATCCTTGATTTCGATGGAGACCTTCACGTTCCCGATGTCCGGAAGCTCATCGAGGATGGCATGGCAGTCCTTGAAGATCTTTTCCGGAATGTCGGGATCGCGCGTCTGGACCTCGATCCTGACCTCCACGCCGGTGGCCGTGGTTTCCACGCCCTTCACGAGGCCGAAGGAGACGATGTCACGGGAAAAGCCGGGGTAACGGACCTGTCGGAGGGCTTCGCGGATGAAGTCGGGAGTCATGCCCCGAGAATGGCGAGGAATCGCCGATTGTCTAAGCCGGAAATGGTACAAGGCGACTTTGGCTGCGGGAAATGACCGGCGTACCCTCCGACCACCGCCATTTCCGAACGGTGGCTGCGTAGTCCGGTCACTTCAGCTCGGCAGCGGCACCTTGATCGAGATAGAACGAGGCATTGTCGTGGTCCTGGAGGAACGAGGCGCTCACTTGATCGTTGACCGGACCTTCCAGCGCTTCCTTCACAATCAAGGCCTTCTTTTCACCCCATGCGAGGAGGACGATGCGACGGGCTTCGAGGATCGTGCCACAGCCCATGGTGATGGCGTGGGTCGGGACGTTCTCCAGGCCGCCAAATGATGGCGCTGCATCCTGTCGCGTGATCGGATCAAGATGGATCCGGCGGGTGCGGGAAAACTGGGAGGAGCCTGGTTCGTTGAAGCCGATGTGTCCGGTGCGTCCGATTCCGAGAAGCTGGAAGTCGATGCCGCCGGCCTCGCGGATGGCCTCCTCGTAGGACTCACAATGGGCCTCGATGTCCTCGTCGGCGACGGTCCCGGACGGCAGGTGGATGTGCTCCGGGGAAACATCGATGTGATCGAAAAGATTCCGGTGCATGAAGGTCCAGTAGCTTTCCGGATGATCGCGATCCAGACCGAGATACTCGTCGAGATTGAAGGTGACCACGGTCTCGAAGGAGAGAGCTTCCTCACGATGAAGGCGGATCAGTTCCTGATAGAGCGGCAGCGGAGTGCTGCCAGTGGCCAGACCCAGAACTGTTGTTAGACCCTGGGAAGCACGCGAACGGATCAACTCGGCCATCTCCGAAGCCAGTTTCCTCACGGCTTCGTTTTGACCCGGAAATACTTGAAACGAAACAGACTTTAACAAATTCACGCCATCACGGTAGCGGATTCCCCGGCGGTGTCAATGGAGGGGTGATGGTTGGCGGAGCATACCAGATGGGTGGAAGCAGCAGCGGCGGAAGATGCGCCGCGTTGTCGGAATCGAGCGGATGGGGAAGCTGTTCGACCAGGCGGGTTGGCGTGAAGCGGTCCTTGCGGAGAAAGGTGAATTCCGCCACCTCCGGGATCTCCAGTCCTGCCCGGGAGGCAACCGGTCGGTAGTTGTTAGGATGAATGTGAAGGCAGTGATGCGTTTGGAGGATCTTCTCGAATGCCCGTGAGGCGAGGTTGAAGAACGGCTCGTTCCAGAACTGATCTTGGGAATGGAACTCCGCCACGATGATTCTGAATCTTCGCATCAGGGCATCCGAGGCTCCGAGAAACACCTCATACTCCGCCCCTTCGATGTCGATCTGGAGCAGGAGGTCGTCAGCGCCGGGACGACTGGCCTGCACCCAGTCGTCGAGGGTCATCGTCATGTCATTCGTCGTCACGCCGAGGTGTTTGCGGGTGAAGTGGAACCGCTCATGGGACTCGGCAGGATGTTCGACGGAGTTGTCAGCCAGATGGACTTCCATGCCGAGCCCGGCGCAGTCCAGCTCGAAGCCGGAGATGCGATCGACCCCGGGCGAGAAGCAGGCAGCGATCCCATCCAGATCATTCGGAACCAGATAGCCGCCGTCATGCCTGGGTCCCAGCCGGATCAATCCAGGCTCGAAATACTGCGGTCGTAGTCGCTGAATCAGGGCCTCTATCCGTGCCCTTTCCGTGAGGCGGACCGGCAGCTCCCTGATCTCCAGCAATGAATTCGAGATGAGCCTGTGGACAAAAGGATGCACGTCAATGCCGGGGTGGGTCGTTACAAGTCTCACTCCACCGGCACATGCGGCTCGAAGGTCATGGACCGCTCATGCTCGCGGGCTTTCGCAGCCTTTCTCGCCTGCTGGAAAAAGTGTTCCTGAACCCGGAAGCGTCGCTGGCCGGCTGCGGCCTTGATGCGCTGCGAGGTGCCATCAGGCAGCAGCTGCGAGGCCTGGACGTTGTCCTGGAAATAGGCGTCGAGCGTTCGGATGAGGCGGCGCTTCAGGGAGGCTTCCTCGATCGGGATCATCAGCTCGATGCGCCGTTCAAGATTGCGTCCCATCCAGTCGGCGGAGGCGATGAAGACCTCGGAATCCCCTCCGGAATGGAAGTAGAAGACGCGGGCGTGTTCGAGGTAGCGGTCGATGACTGAGACGACCTCGATGTTCTTCGACCAGCGGGCATCGCCGGGCTTGAGACAGCAGACGCCGCGGACGTTGAGCTTCACCTCGACTCCGGCCTGTGAGGCCTTGTAGAGGGCGGCGATGATGTCGGGGTCCTGAAGCGAGTTGACCTTGGCGATGATGCGGGCCGCCAGTCCCTGCTTGGCGCGTTCGGTCTCGCTGGCGATGAGGTCGAGCAGCAGGGGCTTCATCGCGGTGGGAGCCGGGACGAGTCGCTGGAAACGCAGGAGCTTGGATCGGCCGGTGACCGCATTGAAGAACAGCGAGGCATCGTGACCGAACTCCGGCTTGCAGGTGAGATACGAAAAGTCGGTGTAGAGCTTGGCCGTGGCCTCGTTGTAGTTGCCAGTGGCGAGGTGGACATAGCGGCGCAGGTGGCCGCCTTCGCGACGGACGACGAGGCAGATCTTGGCGTGGGTTTTCAAGCCCTTCACGCCATAGACGATCTGGGCCCCGGCGCGCTGGAGCTCATCGGCACGGTGCAGGTTGCGGGCCTCATCGAAGCGGGCCTTGAGCTCGACGAGCACCGTGACGTGCTTGCCATTCTCCGCCGCCCGGATGAGGGCGTCGATGATGCGGGACTTCCGCGCGGTGCGGTAGAGCACTTGCTTGATCGCGATGACATCCGGATCGGCTGCAGCTTCTTCGATGAGCCGCAGCACGGGCTCGAAGGATTCGTAGGGATGATGAAGCAGCACATCGCCGGCCTCGATGGTCTCGAACATCGACTCGCCCGGCGTGATGGCGGGCGAGGTCTGGCCCGGCCATTCCTCATCCCGGAGCTGGTCGAAGCCCGGCAGGAAGGCGATTTCCATCAATGAGGAAAGCGCGAGCGGACCCGAGGCCCGGAGCACGTCCTGGGCGGTGCTGCGGGTGATGTCCTGGATGATGCGTGCCAGGTCGCGCGGCGCGCCCTTGGGCAGTTCAAGCCGGACCGTGTCTGAAAAACGTCGGGCTGTTAGAACCTCCTCCATTTCATCGGCGAGGTCGCTCGCATCCTCTTCCTGCACGGCGATGTCGCCATTCCGTGTGACGCGGAAGCAGGTGGTGGCAGCCACCTTTTCTCCGGGGAAGAGATCATCGGCATGGTGTGCCACCAGGTCCTCGATCCAGACGAAGGACTGGCTGCCATCGCTGGACTTCACCTGCACGCGGCGGCCGATGGTTTCCGGGATCGGGACCAGCGCATGACGGGTCTCGCCCGACTCGGTATCGACCAGTCGGCAGGCAATGATGAGCTGGAGCGCGGGCACCACGATCGAGGGCAGCGTGCCGTCTGGACCGACATTGATGGCCAGCGGGGTGAGCAGTGGAAAGATGGCGTCCTCGAAGATCCCCGCCACCTGGTCGGCCTGGGAGTTCGAAAGCGAGTCGATCGAGAGAGGAAGGATGCCGGCTTTGGTCAACGCGGGCAGGAGAACCTTTCCGAAGAGCGCATACTGATCCTCGTTCATCCGCGAGACCCGACGGCGGATGGCGGCGAGCTGCTGCGAGGGCGACATCCCGGAAGGATCGGGTGTCTTGCGACCACTGCGCTGCATCAGCATCAGCCCACCGACGCGGACCTGGAAGAACTCATCGAGGTTCGAGGCGGTGATGGCCAGGAACTTGACGCGTTCAAGCAGCGGCAGGTCGTCGCGCAGGGCCTCATTGAGCACCCGCTGGTTGAACTCCAGCCAGGAGAGCTCGCGGTTCAGGTAAGGGGCAGGCATGGGAAGGAGTGAAAAGTGGGAAGTGAAAAGTGCGAAATGGGGGGAGGGCTCAGCTGTCCTCGTCGATGACGACTTTCAGGCCGAAGACTTGTTCAAAAAGGTCGCCTTTGGATTCCATCGCGAGGCGTTCGACGGCGGCGTCTGCAAGGCCAGGGAGGGTGAGGTGGAGCTTGTTGCCATCGCGCCGCATGCCGATTTCGTTGACCCGCTGGTCATGGGTTCGTTCCAGCGCATCCGCCACTCTCAGCAGCGCGGCGAGCTTTGACACCCGGATGCGGTTGTCGGTGCTGAGTTCGCGGTAGCTCGGATGGTCGGGCCTTGGCACCGAGTGACGGTGGTAGCGGGAAACGAGCGCGACGATTGTCACATCCAGGCGGTCGAGCCCGAAGATCTCCGAGTTGAGGATGATGTATTCCGAGTGCTTGTGGTGGGCACGCGGGCTGACGAAGGTGCCGACCTCGTGGAGAATGGCGGAAACCTGAAGCAGCAGGGCATCGTGCGCGTCGAGCTGGTGAAGGTCGGCGAACTCCTCGAAGAAGCGTTTGCAAAGTCGGCCAACATGCTCGCCGTGGTGAGGGTCGGACTGATAGCGGGCGGCCAGGATTTTCGACGAACTCAGCACCTCGTCGGCAAAGGCCCCGGTCAGCTCGCGGGAAACGAGGATGTCCTGGAGCAGTCCTTGCTCGTAGTCGGTCGAGGGAATGTGGAGCTGGGCGAGCCCGAAGAGTTCGGCGATCGCCAGATTGATTTCCAGCGCGGGCAGCAGGGCCTCGGCGGTCTGGTAGTCGAGCCGGAAGCGCTTCACCAGCTCGACATCGCTGGCCCCAGCAGCCTCCGCCACGAACTGGCGCAGCGTTTTCACCGAACAACTCTGACCGGGCTTTGCAAGCTGGCGGGCGACCGACTGGACCTCATAACCGATGACCACCAGCGACTCGATCTTCACATCCGAGTAGTCGAAGCGGAGCTGCGCCAGATTTCCCGAGGCATGCTCGCGGATCACGCGGAGCAGCGCCGTGCCTTCCGCATGGGAGCCTTCCACGGCCTCGCGGGTCCGGTGCGTGCCGAGGCGGTAGCTGGTGTAGCGGATGATCGAGTTGCCCTGAAACAGCAGGGCGCGGGTGTTTCCCGGGCCGACGTGCACCACGAGCGTGGTCTGATCCTTCATCGCCGGAATGTCGTTCAGCCGGCGGCGCGTCTTCAGGTAAATGAGGCGGGTCATTTCCCCGTCGTCGATCGTCGAAACGTCGAGGCCGCAGGCGACCCGGATGCGGTTCAGCACCGACTCTTGATTCGTGGCCTCGCTCAGGATGTTGGTGGCCAGCGAGCGGGTGATGCCATGGGGATCGAGCCCAAGTTCGGCGAAGGATTTCTGATAGCCCTTGATGATTGAGACGATCCGCTCGGTGGTGGCGTTGCTCACGTTGCCGCGCCGGAAAATGTCCTGGGCCAGTGGTGCGGGCTGGGCGAGGAAGTCGATCGGGATGAGGGTCGCGCCGTCGCGTTCGCAGACCATCGCGGAAACGGATCCGGCACCGATGTGCAGGGCGGTTGAAATCACCGCCGGCTGATGTCCTGTGATCCGTTTTTTCCGCACTTTCGCCATTGCCAGAGAACAACGCGGCAAGGGCCGCATTTCAATGCGTAATGTGTGGCGACGGAGTTTATCAGTCCGGGCTTGTCAGCGGAGGGCACTGAGGGGATAAAGCCATCCATGGCGGTAAAGGGCGCGATTGCGAAATACATGGTGAAACCGGGCACGGAACTGGACCTCTCACTGGCGGATCCGGGTGAGAAGTCGCTGTGGGAGGACGTGACCAAGGACAACAGCGACCACGTCTTCGACAAGCTCCGCAATGAGCTCCAGCACCTCCAGAAATGCCTCTACGCGCAGAACAAGCACCGCATCCTGGTGGTCATGCAGGCCATGGACACCGGTGGCAAGGACGGCTGCATCAAGCATGTCTTTTCCCGAATCGACCCGCAGGGCATCAACGTCCATTCGTTCAAGAAGCCGAGTGAGGAGGAGATGGCCCACGATTTCCTGTGGCGCGTCCACCAGCACGTGCCGAGAAACGGTGAACTCGTCATTTTCAACCGCAGCCACTACGAGGACATCCTCGCCGTCCGGGTGAAGAAGCTTTTCGGCGACGAGGTCTGGCAACGCCGCTACCGGCACATCATCGAGTTCGAGCGCATGCTGGCGGAGGAGGGGACCACGATCGTGAAGATCTTCCTCCACATCAGCAAGGACGAGCAGAAGCGCCGCCTCGAGGCCCGTCTCGCCAATCCCGGCAAGTATTGGAAATTCAATCCCGACGACCTCCAGGACCGCGCGCGCTGGGGCGAGTTCATGGGGGCCTACGAGGATCTCATCAGCCGCACCTCCACCGACCATGCTCCGTGGTATGTGGTCCCGGCCGATCGGAAATGGTACCGCAATCTCTGTGTCGCCAACATCATGGTCGAAACCCTGCGCAGCCTGAACCTCGAGTTCCCCAAGCCCACCTGGGACCCGGCGACGATCAAGGTGGAGGATTGAGAAGGTTATGGGTTAGAGGTTATTGGGTGAGAGTGGACTCCTTCCATTCCTCCTCAGACCCTCTAACGAATAACTTCTAACCAATATCACTCCCTCACGCTGTCTCCAACGCGCGGTCGTGGAGGCCTGACAGGACGTCCTCTGGAATCCTCGTCGGCTCGGCGTATTCGAAGACCCCGCCCTCGTAGTTGCGGAGGATGACGCGTCCCGGCTCGCGGGTGATGACGTATTCGGGATTCAGCGGGATCTTTCCGCCGCCGCCGGGGCCGTCGATGACGAACTGCGGGATGGCGTATCCGGTGGTGTGACCGCGCAGACCCTCGATGATGTCCAGGCCCTTGGTGACGCTGGTGCGGAGGTGCGACGAACCGGTGATGAGGTCGCACTGATAGAGATAATAGGGCCTCACCCGGCACATCAGGAGCTTGTGAACGAGAGCTTTCTGAATCTCGACGTCGTCGTTGATGCCGTTGAGCAGCACGCTTTGATTGCCTAACGGAATCCCGGCGTCGGCCAGGCGTCCCAAGGCATCGCGGACTTCGCTGGTCAGTTCGCGCGGGTGATTGGTGTGGATGGAAATGAACAGCGGATGATGCTTCTTCAACATCGCGCACAGCTCTGGCGTGATGCGCTGCGGCAGGAAAATCGGGATGCGCGAGCCGATGCGGACAAACTGGATGTGCGGAATCGAGCGCAGGCGGGTGAGGATCCGGTCGAGCTTGTCATCGCTGAAAAGCAGCGGGTCACCTCCGGAAAGCAGGACATCCCGGACCTCGGGCGTGCGTTCCAGGTAGCGGAAGGCGGCTTCCATCTGCGTGTCGAGATGCTGCTCGCCCACGCCAGAGACCACTCGCGAACGCGTGCAGTAGCGGCAGTAGGACGCGCAGCGGTCGGTCACGAGAAAGAGCACCCGGTCGGGATAGCGGTGCACCAGACCCGGCACCGGCATGTGGCTGTCCTCGCCACAGGGGTCGGCCATTTCCTCGGGTGCGGTCCAGCCCTCGTTGATGTTCGGAATCACCTGCCGGCGGATCGGGCAGTCCGGATCCTCGGGGTCGATGAGATTGAAGAAGTGCGGCGTGATCGACATCGCCAGCTTGTTCCCGGCCAGCAGGACTCCGGCGCGCTCCTCATCGGTCAGCGTCAGGCGGGTTTCCAGTTCGGCGAGCGAGTCGATGCGGTTGCGCAACTGCCAGCGGGGATCGTTCCATTGCTCGGCCTCGACCTCCGGCCAATGACCGGGAGCGTGACTGATGAAGGAAGGGGCAAGGTCGGTGGGGCGTGATGCCATTTCGTGGCCGACAATCTAGGGACGTGTCCTCAGTTGTCAAATGGGCGACTTCATCCGGGATTACGCCGCATTTCCGGTTGCATGGGGCCGCCGGTTTCCACGATGCTGGCCACCATGTTCCTGCCCGGCTTCCGCGACCTCGTGAAACCCCAGTGGGTGGCCGTGATCGAGGAACTGAAGCTTTCCGGCGGACTCTCAATCAGTGAGTTGTCGCGACGCCTCGAATTGGCCTACATGACCGTCAAGCAGCACTGCGAGGAACTGACGAAGCTCGGATACGTGGAGCGGACGCGGGTTCCCCGCACCCAGGTCGGCCGCCCGGAAATTTTCCACCGCCTGTCCCCAAAGGCCGATGCGCTCTTTCCGCAGGCCGGGGTGAGTCTGACGCTCGATCTGTTGGATGCCGTGAAAGTCCTCTTTGGCGAGACCGCTCCGGACCGACTATTGTTCCAGTACTTCCAACACCAGATGGAGCGCTGGAGGTCGAAGCTGACGAAGGCGAAGTCCTTGGTTGAAAAGGCCACCCTGCTGGCCGGGCTCCGTGAAAAGGAAGGCTGCTTCGGCCGCTGCAAGTATGACCCCGAGCGCGGCTTCCGCATCGAGGAGTATCATCATCCGCTGGTAGCCGTGTTTGAGAAATATCCGCATGCCATCGGGATCGAGCTGCGGATGCTGGAGCAGCTGTTAGGGACGAAGATCGTGAGAAAGGAAATCCCCGGAGGCCGTGCAGGTCCGGCACGTGTGGACTTCGAGGTGCTCACGCTCGGCGTGCGCGGGAGTTGATCAGAAAATGCCGAGGTATCCGCCGTCGTCGGCATCAGGCGGTCCCTCGAAGTGGCTGGTGAGGAATCCCTGCCACACCTCGCGATGGGAATCCGGGAGCGTCGACACCAGCCGGGCGGAACATTGATCGCAGAGCATCACCGGCAGCGGTCCTTCGATCAGATGGCCGTCCGAATCAAACTGCGCCGAGAGCACGAAGCCGTCCGCTGTGTTCCTCGGGCTGCGGCAGCTGATGCAATGGTCCAGTCGCTGCTCGACCGAATGCATCATCATGAACTCCGCCACGCGGGCCGCCCAGTCGATCTCGTGTTCGAGGAAATTCCGGACCGCCTCCTTCGAGTCCTCGGAAAAGCCGTCCACCACCTCATTGCGACACGGCTGGCAGATCGCATACTCCAGCATGCACTCGCCTTGCCGGTAATCCTTCGTCACCAGCCAAGGCGCATCCACCTCCGCCAGCGGTAGGTGGCAGTGGATGCAATGGCGGAACGGCTCGCCGGTTTCCTCCGACATGAGCCAGGGCGACAGGCTGGACATTGCGGGATGTCACCACGGGAAAAGGGCAGGGGGCAAGCTTCACCGAACTCGAAACTTGCCCGTGAGGCAGTTTTGCGGATGGCTCTCTCCCATGATCGAAATCCGCCGCCTCATTGGCCCTGCGATTCTTCCGCATCTGGCGGACATCGCCCGGCTCCGCATCCGGGTGTTCCGGGAGTTCCCCTATCTTTACGACGGATCAGTGGGGTATGAGCAAACCTACCTCGAAAGCTACGCCTCCGCCGCGCGTGGGGTCTGCGTGCTGGCCCTGGATGACGGGGTGGTGATCGGGGCCTCCACCGGCCTGCCTCTGGAGGAGGCGGACGAGGCGTTTCAAGCGCCGTTCAAGGAAGCCGACATTGACCTGCGTTCGGTCTTCTATTTCGGCGAGTCCGTGTTGGAAAAGTCCCATCGTGGGCAGGGGATCGGTCATCGTTTCTTTGATGAACGCGAAGCCCACGCGGCTGAACTCAGGTTTCCGATCACGACCTTCTGCGCGGTCGAGCGCCCCGACGACCATCCGCTTAAACCCGCCGACTACCGCTCCAACGAGGCCTTCTGGACTAAGCGCGGTTATCTCCTCCGCCCCGATCTCAAGGCGCGCCTTTCCTGGCAGCAGGTGGATTCTCCGGACGAGGTGTCGAACCTGCTGGCATTTCGGACGCGGGCTCGGGAGTTCTGACCTTCGAGTTCTCCTTTTCCTTCTCCTCGTCCTCGTCCGGCATGGTCAGGAGCTTCTTTTCCAATTCGGGATCCGGGAGCGCTCCGAGGTCGAGCGCCTGCTTGTACAGCTTCCAGCCTTCCTTCAACTTGTTGGCCCGGGCACTGAGAACGGCGAGGTTGTAATAGGGCTCGTTCTTCGAGGGATCCGCCGCCACTGAGGCGCGGAACGCGGATTCGGCTTCGGGCAAGCGACCTTGGCGGTGATAGACCCTGCCCAGCAAATGGTGCGCGGCGGCGTCATCCGGGGAGAGGTCCACCGCGGTCCGGAGTGACTGCTCGGCTCCCACGAGGTCGGAGGTCTTGAACAGGGAATAGCCTAGCATCCGTTGAGCGAAGGGATTGTTCGCATCGATCTCGGTGGCACGACGGAAGGATTCGATGGCGGACATCCAGTCCTCCAGTTTAAGCTGCACCACGCCCAGCTTGCACAGCGAGGATTGGTCGCCAGGATTCGCTTCCACGGACAGTTCGTAAAGCTCCCGCGCGGGCAGGAGTCGACCGGAGGAAAAGGCCTTCTTTGCTGCCATGTCGTAGCCTTCGAGCTCGCGGCTCAGGCCTCCCATGGCTCCTTCGACCGTCTTGCGATCGCGGGCATAGGGTGACACCAGATCGGCATCGGCGTTGCCGGCGATGAGCTTCTGCTCCTCCGGGGAAAGCTCGAGATCCTGTCCATCGAGCTGCTTGATCGCCTGCTGGACCACGGCGTCCTTCGAACCGAGCTGCTGGATCGCCTTGACCAGCTCATCCTTGGCCTGACGACGGCGCTCCTGCACCAGGAGCTGCTTCTTGATGATTTCCCGCAGCATGTTCGCTTCGGCCGAATCACCGCCACCGCTGGCGAGACCGGCCTCCTCGTCTTTGAGTCGCTTCTCCAGGTCGGCGATCCGCTGGTCCTGGTTGCGCTTCTCCGCCTGGAGGCGGTTGATCTGGGACTTGGCGATGGCGAAGTCACGCAGCGCCTCGGCCAGCATGTCCTTGGTGGCATTGCCATCGGCGTTCAGACGATCCACCCGCTCACCGGCCTCGCGGAGCTTCTTGGCCAGGTCCACATTCTGCTCGATGAGCTCCTGGATCCGCCCGGCCTCGTTGAGCTTCAGAAGCGCCTTCATCTGGTCGCGCTCCTGCAACAGCTCGTTGTGCTCGTTCTGGAGCTGGCCATAGGCGGCCTTGCTCTCGTCCAGCTCCTTCATCAATCCGGCGATGCGGCCATTCGCGGCGGCGAGTTCCACGTCCTTCTTCTTGAGGGCTCCCTCCAAGTCCTTCATCTGGGCGCGTAGTCCGGCGACCACCTCACCGGCCGTCTTGGTCTGAAGACTGAGGTCGCGCTCCAGGTCGGCCTTGTTCTGCTGGAGGGCCTTCACATCGGCCTGCAGCGTGGCGATCTTGCTCATCGCCTGCAATTGCTCGGCGCGGCTTTGATTGAGCGCGGTGCCCATCCCCTCGCGCTCCAACTGGAGCGCCTCGATCTTCTGGTTGAGGCTCTTCAACTCATCGTTCACGGGCGAGGCCGCCAACCGGGCACGAAGCGCTGCCAGGTCGGTCTGCGCCATCTTGAGCTGGGTCTGGAGAATGTCGCGCTGCGCCCGCATGTTGTCGAACTGCGTGGCGTTGCGGGCGGCATTGGTATCCGGCACTCCGGCACCTTCCAGCTGCTGCTGGATCCGCCTGACCTCATTCTCCGCGCGCTGGAGTCGCTGGTTGTCCTGGGCATTGAGAGGCTCGACCGCTGCGCCTTCTCTTGGATTGAGCGGCTGGAGGCCCTGACCCGGCGGGATGATCCGGCCCGCCACCCTCTGCCCGCCTTCGATCTCCGCGATGGCCTTGTCCTTCTTGAAACGGATCTCATCGGCCTTCGGCTTGATTCGGGCGATTGTCTCCTCGGTCTTTTCCATCCGGCCCTTGACCATGTCCGCTTTCCAGTCCGGGTAGTAGGTCTGGATCGATTGCAGCATCTTCCTGGCCCGCTGGAGCCGATCGTCCGCACCGACGAAATCATTCGCCTGCTCAAGTTTCTCCGCATCTCGGATCGAGAGGTAGCCCTGGAAATAGACGTCCGATGGATCGAAGGTCGCCGCCTGTTGCGGAGCATTCTGGGCGGCGGCGTCTTGGACCGACATCAAGCCCACCAGCGCGAGCGCAAGCAGGGAGGGAAGACGCAGCAAGCTGGAGATCCGGCGAATCATGAGTCCGGCAGACTAGGAAAGCCCAGGTCCCTCCGCAAGAGGGAAGTCGGGGAGGGGAATCAGGCTGCCTTTCACGTCTGCCACAGCGGTCGCCCCTCTGGGTCGAGCGGCCTTTGGCTTTCCCTCGACCGGAGCAACTGATCGACGCAAGCGGCTGGTGGCGTCAAAATCGGAGTCTTTTCCGGAACCGCCTGTGTCCGCCATCGTCGATTCATTGGTTGAACGTTTGATGTGCGCCCACCGGCGCGATTGAAGAGATGTTGAAGTGAAATTGAAAAGATTATGGCCGGTTGGTGCGTCACTGCTTGTTCTGCCAGTCTTCGTTCATATCTGCAGTTGCTGCCTCTTGATTTATTCGGGTTGGTTTGGGAAGTTAGCCTTCCGGAAGATCCTGCTCGATTCTCTCATTGCATCAGGAATAGCCCCGCCAAGACTTGCGATGTGATCGACGATGCCCACGACCCTGATTTGGTCGTTTGAGCTTCCCTCTCTCGCAGCGCCGACAATGGCATCATATTCTTTGCGCAGTGCTTCAATTCGGCGCCTGCGCGAACGGCACCCCCGACACTGCTTGGGCTCGGAATCAATATAAAATCGGTAGACCTCGAACCAGACCTTCTGTTCACGAGCGGTCCACATGAATTCCTTCCCGCAGTCTTCACAACGAAACTTCGCGTCGACATACCAGTATCGCGGCGACACGGTGAAATTCTGCTTCGATGCATCGCCACGCATAGCGGTGTCATAGTCGACTCCGAGTGCGCCAAAATACAGGTAGCTCGGCATTCGGCGTGGGTCTTCATGTCCGAACGGATCCAGCTTCTTTGTCAATGGATCGGTTTTCTTCATTCTTGCAGAACAGTAGAATTCGTAGCACCCCGACAGGTGATATCAAGCAGGGATGGCTGGTGGGGACGTTGTGGCAACTGGTTGATTTTGCGAGTCTTTTTCGTGAGGGCGTGCGTCTATCCGGGGCTTGGGGGACAAATCTTCCGGGTTGGGTGGAGGGGGCGGATAGACGCACGTGATGGGGATGGGTTTCCGGGTGGAAAACCGGTTCCGGGACTTAGGCGGGGGGCTGGGTGGGAGCTTCGGTGGCGGGTTCTTCGGGCTCGCCGGGGCGGAGGG
>JAIYDT010000331.1 GCA_027487355.1 Verrucomicrobiaceae bacterium | reverse complement strand
TTGAATTAGTAGCACCTCAGGATGTGATATTCAACAGGCGATTGACCTCTGGAACTTGTCAGGATTCCTTGATTTGAAAAGGATTTTCCGGTTCCGGGTGCGTCTATCAGGCTCGACGAGGCTGGGGTTTTGTGGACGACCTGCGCAAGCTGATATCGCGGTGGGAAGATGCGGGCGGAGGGGCGGATGGAAGAGGAAGAGTAGGGACAGGAATGTCCCCACTCCTTATGTCAGGCCACCGGCGGCGGGGTGGTGTCGTCGGGCTTTTGTTTCTTCGGGGGGCGCTCGGTGCGGGAGGCGCTTTTCCAGGCGGCGAGCTTGTCGGGGTCGCGGCTGTATTTGTTTTGGAGGGCGGCGTCGAGGCGGGTGATGATGGATTGGGCGGCGCTGAGGAGGGTGTCGATGGCGGAGGTGCTTTGGACGCCTTCGAGGTTGTCGCTCTGTTTGCCGGTGTTGCAGGCGGCGAGGGCATCGCGGTCGGCGCGGAGGTCCTCGACGAAGTCGGCGGGGAGTTCGTAGGCGATGAACTTGGCGCGGAGGGCGGCCTTGGCGGTGAGCTGGGCGGGGGTGTCGGTGGGGGCGTCTTCGAGGAGGTTCAGGAGGGAATCCGCGTGGGTGGTGACGGGGATTTCCACGGAGGTGCGGGGGTGGCGGTAGGCACCATTCGGGAAGGCGGGGTCATCCAGCTTGATGGCGCGGGCGCTGCGGGCGATGTCCTTGAAATCCAGGGAGAGCGCCTTGATGAGCTCGGCCTTGTCAACCGGGGTGCGGAGCTGGCCGACCTTGGCCTCGGTGAGTGCGAGGATGATGGGATCGAGTTCGCGGAAGAGTTCGTCGGCGCGGCTGCCGGGGGCGATGTCGGCAGCGTAGTCACGGCCGAAGGTTTGTACACGGGTGGCGCGGTCGAAGCGGCGGATGTTGCGATCGTCCATGGCAGGTGGTGGTGGGGGTTGGTATTTCTGGGGTAGGTGTGGGGGTACGGCGTATTCAGCCGTTGGTGGAATCTGGCAGAATCGGTGGGTTTGAAAAGATGGGAGTGATCGAGTGTGAGGTTTTCATGTAAGTCGTTTGTTTTGTGGTGTTAGTCGCTTGGTTGTTCGTGAGGTTTGACCTGCTTTTTAGGCATCTCGCATGGGGTTTGGGTCGAACTCGCACGAGGTTTGGCATGGTTCGCACCGAGTTTGGGGAGGAGTCGCACGAGGTTTGGGTGAGGTCGCACAAGGTTTGGGGCAAGGTTGCACGGGGTTTGGGACGAGATCGCACGGGGTTTGAGGCGAGGTCGCACGGGGTTTGAAGCGCGGTGATGAGGGTTTGGGGCAATTTCGCACGGGGTTTGGATCGGGCCGAGTGGGGTTTGGGGTGGGCTCGCACGGACTTTGGGACGATCTCGCACAAGGTTTGGAGCGCTGTCGCACGAGGTTTGGGGTCCTCGCGGATTCACTTCGGGAAGAGGTGACGATCCGTGACGATGATCTGCCAGCAGTCGGATGGAGGCCCGCTGGGGTTCGGAATCATTTCTTTCCCCACCCAGGGACTTGGGACGAAACACCGATGGAGCAGGGAGACGGCGGGTTGGGATTGGGGAAGGATAGGGTGAGCGGTCAGCCTACCCGCGACGACCTGTAACCTCACTCAACCTCAATGGACTGTCCGGCCAGCCGCCAGAAACAGCATGTCAGGCTGGTATCAGGTCCGACAGGCTGCTAGCACAACGGCGGCCCGGATTTCCGGTCCGCCGTTGTCACATGGACCCAATTCCACCGATTCGATGATCTTCGCCCTATCGTCACTTCCCCTGCGACTTGTTTTTGTGATCGCCCTTGGCCTCACGTTCCCGGCGGTTGGACAAGTCCTGCCTGAGATTCCTCCGGTGAGCCTGAGGGCAAACCCTGTCGGAGGCTCCGCGTTCTCGTGGCTGGCGTTTCGTGACCAGCTTTATCGGGTGGAACGCTCGACCTCTCTGGCAAGTGGGTCCTGGACGCAGGTCGGAGATGTTCAGGCCGGGGATGGTCGATGGCAGACTTTCACGGATCCAGATCCCGCGCCAAAGGCCTTTTATCGCGTGGCGGTGGTCGATGAGGCCTTCAGTCCCTCAGTTCTGGCTCCGGTCTGGCAACTGGATGCGACGACGGATTTTCCAAATGTCACCGATGGGACCCCGATTTCAAACTGGTCTGGCTCTGGTTTGGCATCCGGCGTCCAGACGAACGTCTCCAACCGACCGGTCTATCGCGAAGGTGCGGCGGTGTTCGACGGGGCCGGCGATCATTTGAAATTTCCGATGTGGCCAGGAGGCGTGGGAGCGGAATGGACCATGGCCTTGCTGGTCAAGGTCCGGCCGGGCGTCATCAACTACCACAATCTCTGTGGAGGTTCCTTTGCAGCGGGTCGTGCGCTGGAACTGCAATGGTGGGAAGGCGGCGTCAGCTCCCGGATCGAGGGGGACTGGGACTTCGGGCTGATCCGGAGCGCTTACAATCTTTTCCCAAGCGACAACTGGCGCGTGCTGATCATCCGGTCGAGCCGGGGATTGACCCGGACAAGGCTCGATGGATTCGAGACCTGGCTTGGCCTCCCGTTGAAAACGGTCGGTCAATCCGGGACCTTCAATCTCGGATGTGGTTACGACGAAGGGGGGCTTTCTTCGCCCGTGAGTGTGAGGTATGCGGCCTTCATTCCCTCTGAGATCAGCGACGAGGAATGTGGGAAGCTGGAACGCTGGATGGAGCGGAAGAAGCAAGGTGCCTATCCGGAGGCCCAGCTGTTTCTCTCGGGTGGGCAGAGCAACTATGCCTATGTCTATGGGCAGATGAAGAATCTCCTGAGCTCGTCCTTTCCGAATGCGGTGCTCGCGCCCAGCAGTCACTACTCGTCGACTTCTCTGATGGCCTGGATGCGTGACCGTGAGGGTGGGGGCTATGAAGTGGCTCCACGAGTTGACTTGAGCGAGGCTCCACCCGAGTCGAGGGCTTATGGGAAGGACACCATCCATGGAGGCGATTTCACAATCGGGGAGTGGAGGGAGCAGGTCGAGAGGGTGCGCCGAAATCCCAAGTCCTTGTCGGCAATGATGTTCGTCCAGGGTGAGAACGACACGGACGACGCCAGGTATCAGTGGAAGCCCAATGGCCAACCGGGTGGCGTGGTGGATTACGATCAACACTTCACCGACCCCTATGCGCTGGCCGACTCCTACGGGGAACGTTCGCTCGCATGGAACCAGGCGGTCCGCAGCGAGTTTGGACTTCCGGAGATGGTATGCATCTATGAGCGGGTTTTTTATGTTGGGATCGGGAGGACAGGAATTCAGAACGGATGCGAATATCGCCAGCGCTACAGCCAACTGAGGGCCATGGAAAGGGATCCCCGCTATCTGGTGGTGGATGCATCCGAGATCGAACGTGAAGACGGCATTCACTTCTCTCAGAACGGAGCCGCTCGCTACTCACGCGCGGCGGTTCGGCTGTTGAAGAATTCCGCCAGGTTGGCCAAGCTGTCCTACCATGCCCGAATGATTGCCATGAGGGTGATCGATTCCGGATTCGTTCCAAGCGATGCCGGTCTCGCGGCCTGTGAGACCTTCGTCGCCAGTCCTGAATACCCCAAACTCTCCTACCTTGTCGTTCCTTCGCTAACGGCAGCCGATCCCATCGACCAGGAGCGCTTGAGGAGGTGCAACCTGGTGGTCCATCAGAACGGGATCTACGACATTGGCTTCGACAACTTCAATTCCGCCCACGCAACGGCCTACTGCGATTTCGATGCGAACCAACAGGTTCTGGGATCGGCGATCGAAGCCTTGCTGACGGCCTGGGGGGTGAGTGATACGGTTGAGTTCCCGGAACCGTTTTGACCCTTGAGACGAAAATGGGAAACCACCAAAGTCACGAAAAGCACGAAAGCAGAAGCAATCGTCGCCATCTTCGCACTCACCTGGTGAATGAGTCTGAAGTGTTTCGGAACTGCCTGATTTTCGCGATGGTTCGTGAATTTCGTAGTTAGTATTTCAGGATTCAAGTTGGGTTGTTGTCTCGTGGCGGACCTGACTTCCTGGCGGATTCTTGTCATTGGGGTCTCGTGACAGGGGGCCTCGCGGATTCCCCCACCCGATACCGCGGTTCCTGGCCTGTCGGGTCCGCTCGATGGACGAAGTCTCATCACCCTATTCAATCTCGGTCACCTTCTTTGAGGCCAGGTTGAGGACGAACACCCTCGATTTCTCGTCAGACATGATCAGCAAGTTGTGAACCTTGTCCAAGGTGAGGCTGGTGATAAACACATCCTGGACATCCTTTTCCAATTCTTTGTTGTACTGGGTTCTGTAGATCTGGACTTGCCACAGAAGTTTGTTTGTTTTGGGCTCCCTAGCCTCCACCACTCCACCCTTTTGAGCCCGTTCACCCTCCGGAAAGTGAGGGACGGAGAATACTGACTTCTCCGTCACAATCGGCGGAACTACGCTGGGTGGGACTCGTTTGGCCATGACGTTGGCGGCAAGGAGAGCCATGAGGGCGATGGTGTGGATGATGGTCTTCATCGTGAGTGAGACACTGAACGCGCGGGTTTCTTGGATTTATTCTCGGATCGTTCAACGTGCGGGAGACTCGCGGGCTGAGGACGAGCTTGAATTCAACGATGAAGCAATCACGCCTTCCCGGGATGGCTCAAGAGGCTTGTTGATGCATCCAACGAAAGAATTTTCCGCGTTGCTTACAGTTCGAGACGATCGCGGAACTCCTGGGCTTGTCTTCGTGAGAACTCCACTTCGGTGCCGTCTCGCAGCGTGGCTTTAAGGCCGCCACTGAACCAGGGTTCCATTTTCTCGATAAAGCTGCGATTGACCAGCTGACCGCGATTGGCGCGAACAAACAAAGTGCCGGGCAAGCGCTTTTCCATCGCGGCCAAGGACCGTCGCAATAGTGGTCGTTCGCCACGAAAATGAATCCGCGTGTGATTGCCTTGAGCCTCGATCAGGGCGATCTCCTTCAAGGGCACGAACCAACAGCGTTCGCCTTCGCGGACAAACACCCGGTCATCCTCTTGAAAGGGTGCCTCGGGGTCGTGGGTGGGCGATGTTTCGGAGGAGGGCTCATGGTCTGATCTTTCGTCTTTTCGCCCGATACGGGCCAGTGCTTCGGCGAGGCGCTCCGGTTCGACCGGCTTGAGCAGATAGTCGAGAGCGTTCACCTGAAATGCGCGCACGGCAAACTCATCGTAAGCAGTAACAAAAATGATATGCGGATGCGGTGCAGGGAGAGCAGCCAGCAGATCGAATCCGTTGCGGACGGGCATCTCGATGTCGAGGAACACCAGCTTGGGGCGCAGCGAGGGGATCAGACGCAAGGCTTCGGTCACATTGGCCGCTTCACCGACGATCTCGATCTCGGGGTGGGCCGCAAGGAGGTGTCTGAGCTCCTTGCGGGCCAGATGTTCATCGTCGATCAGCGCGGTTTTCATGTTAAAGGGAGTGATTCGTTCGGCGAAGGCGCCAGAGGAGCGGGCAAACGGACTCTAGCCTGCACAAGCCCTGAAGCGGGAACGATCAAATCCAGCGAGGCCTCCGGACCGAACAACAGATAGAGGCGCGTTCGGGTATTGGTCAGACCCACGCCGCGAGAGTTGGGTGTAGATTCGAGGGAGCCGGGGTTGGTGACATTGAGATGCAGCTTCGCTTCGGCTACTTGCGCCGAGATTTCGATCTCGCCGCCGACCTCGATGCGGTTGATGCCATGTTTGATCGCGTTTTCCACCAGGCTTTGGAGTGCGAATGGCGGCACCGGCCAGTCGCGGGCTGCGGCGGAGGCATCGATTTTCCAGCACAATCGCTCCTCGTGACGCAGCTTCTCTATCTCCAGATAATCCTCCACCATGTTGAGCTCACGTGACAAGGGCACCAAGGATTCCTGATCGGTGGCCAAAGAGGCGCGCAGCAGGTTGGCCAGCCGACTGACGGTGGCGCGAGAGCGTTCGTGCTCCGGTGGCATGAGGGCGCGCAGGGAGTTGAGGCTGTTGAAGAGAAAATGCGGGTTGATCTGGGCCTTGAGTGCACGGAGTTCGGCTTCGCGCGCCTGGCACTCGCTCCGGACGTGATCAAGTTTGTCCTGCTGTTGCTGGCGGTAGGATCGCACCGCCACATAAAATCCTATCCATACCATCAAGAGGACGAGCACAATGACGAGGGTCCCGGTGTAGTCGGCGGCATTCCAGACAATCGGAGGTTCCTTCGGAATGGTTGGATCGGTCGCGGCCAGGAGTTCGACGAGCGCCATGTAAACGAAGGTCAGGGCTGCCCCGATCACGAAGGTCCACCCCGCACAAATCACCAGGAGGCCCGCTGCAGTTCGCGAGCGTTGCAACAGAAACAACAGGACAACGCGCAGCAGATGCGACCCGAGGGCGCAGAGAACGACGAAGGCCAGATTGGCCACCATCGCCTGCACGGTGATTTGGGTTGGTGCGAATGAAAGGGGGGCAAGTTCGACCGCCAGGATGACTCCCCAGCCCATGGTCTGAAATCCCCAATAAGCGCGCGTCCCGAGCCAGCGCCTGCGCACGCCATGCGTGAGGGGGGATGACGGTAAACTAACAACTACGGACATTCAGGATGGTGAATAGGATGGATGAACCGCGGTGCCCGGCAATCCTGATTTGGATGATCGCGCAACCCTCCCCGCAAAGCAAGGGCGGCGCTGGATCAACGACGGTTAGAAGCGGTAACCGACGTCCAGCGACAATCCAATGTAGGTGGAGCGGTCTCCGTCGAGCGTGCCCCCGAAGGTCAAGGTGCTTCCGAGAACCAGATTGTCCGTGAGGATATAGGTCGCACCCACCGAAGCAGTGCCCAGAGTGCGGTTGGGACGCTCGGTGGTGTAATCGACCACGGAAGCGCGATCGGGGCCGACTTTGACGGTGATGTCGTCGCCAATGAAGTCGCGACTGACATTCAGGCCGAAGAACGGGCGCAGTTTGCTCACGCCGCCAGTCAGTTGAGCGCGGACGCCAAGCGAACCGCGAAGGGCGTTGTAGTCAGCGTCTCCGTAGGCCAGTGCCAGGACATCTTGACGCTCGCTGTAACCGTCGATGGATATCCGCTCATAGGACACGGATGCGTTGGGCGTAATGGTCCAATCTCCCAGCGGGATCTCATAGCCGCCGCCGACCGAGGCGGACATGAAGTCCCCCGTGGTATCACCTTGGATTTGTTCCGTGGCCACGGAGCCAAGGGAGGCCCGGCGATTGATTTCATCATAACTGGTCGCCCCATAGCTGACCATTGCGTTGAGATAGGCCGATGAGTTTAAACGATTAACAGAGTAGAGCGACAGCATGGCGGTGCTTTGGTCGAGGCTGCCGTATTGGCCCTCACGTTTGTTGCTGGAGAGGCCGTCGCCGAACCTTCCGTCTGATTTCGTGTAGGAAAAGCGTCCGCCCAGCAGCCAGTCGTTGGACATCGCCACGTTTCCGGCTACGTAGCCGCCGCCTTGTCCGGTGACGAGGTTGGTGTCGGTGCCTCCGTTATCCGATTCGGTGGAGCTGCGACCGGTCAGGCCGGCTTGGGTTTTCCACGTCCCCGCTTCACGTTGATGAATCTTTCCGAAGGAGTCGCTTTCAAGGAAAGATGACAACGTGTTGGTCTGGGCCCAGCCGTCGGTCTCCTGTTGGAAGGTAAACATGGACTGGGTGAGGACGCTGGTGAACTGATCGCGTGCGCGCAGTTGCGCCATCACATAGTCTGCGATGACCGCGTGCATTGCGGTGGAATAATGGCCGTTGGCAAAGACGTTGCCGTCGTTGGGGAATGCGGTGGCATCGTCAACGGTGATGTAATTGTCGGTGCCGAAGAGGAAGCCATACTTGCCCAGGTTCAGGCGGACGTCCTCGGCGAGCTTGTTGACATCGACGAGGTACACTCCGGCCTGGGTGAGCCTCGGATTCAGGGCATTGTTCGACGCGGCGATTTCATTGCTGAGCACTCCTAGAAGATCGGTTGTGATGAGGCCGCCGCTTGCGTCGAGGGTCCATTGGATGGGCAGGAGCTTCGCCGGTTCGACTATTGCGACGATGTTTCTGGCACCCCGCTGTCTCAGTGATGCGATGTTTTCCAAGTAGGTGTCCACGAATAGTTCGCGGCTGAATGGAACGCCGTCGAAGAATGCTGTGGTGATGTCGTTGGAGCCGAGCCAGGTGAAGATCAGGTCGTTCCGTCCGAAGCGGGTTTTGTCCTGGGTGAAGAACGCAATTTCATCAGCGAAGCTCACCGAGCCCGGAAACGGACTCACGGTCGCACCGCTTACGGCGTAGTTGTTCCCTCCGTTGAGAGTGCCGGTGATGGTCCCAGCCCCGTCGATCGTGACGATACGGGCGGCGGTTGAAGGATGACCCAGCGTGTCGCCGATCACCTCGCCCCACATGCGGCCGGCGTTGGTGGGGCGAGGGAGACCGTTTGGCCCCGAGCCCACGTCAGAGCTGCTGTCGCCAAAGATGTAGACCTGAGAAATGCGCTCGGCGTGGACGTGCGAGGTGGCTAGAGCGGCGAGCAGCGAAATGAATCCTGCAGTGAGGGCGGAAGAGGACGGGCGTTGGAACTGAAGTGTTTTCATGATAGGATGTCGGAAGACGACCTAAGATGACTCTTCGGGGCAGACTTGTATCGAAGTCCGTGAGTAGCGGCAAAAAGCTGATGCGGACGGCGAGAGCATGCCATGAGCGGCATTGGTTGCGAGGAATCTGCTTCTTGAGGTGAAGGCAGTTCAGAGAGCGGGTGGCCGGACCGTAGGGTGAAGAAAGTGGGCACTTCATCAGGTTTGCGGATCATCCAAGTGGGCAGGCCACCCGGATGACCCAATCCTTCCGATCTGGTCTTTCACCTCTGATTTGTCGCGTCGTCGCGTGAGATTTCCTCTTCGGATCTCCCTACGCTGTTCCGCCGCAGGGCCTCTTTGGGTGTGGGCGGTGTGGCGGGAAGCTTTGATGGAACCGTCAGGGAATTTGATGGAGAGCCAAACATTCGGAGCATTGGTTTTGCCGACGGCAAGGACGCATGGCTTAAACCCTGCATCCTGGACTGCGGCGGAAAGTGAAACGCCTCGCCGCTCTTGGATGCGCAGCAGACCGGCCCCCCGTGGACGGCTTTGATGAGGGCCGTTGATTGGGGAAGGGAAGCACGTCGGCCCCCGCTGTGCCCTTGATTCGCCTCGCTCCATGAGTCTTGCGCCGCCGTGCCACCACAGTTAGCTTCGACATCGGAGGTCCGAATGCTGAAACAATCCCTTACGATCGCCGCGTTTATCGCATCGCTGTTCCTTGTTGGCCACTCACAAGAGGACAAGGGCGGGAAAGCCCAGCCGGATCGCACGCTTCCTTGGGTGACCGACGAAGCCAAAGCGCCGCGCGTGGCGTTCCGGACTTTCGACAGCAAGACCGTCGGCGGAAAGGTGAGCTACCACGTTTACACCCCAGAGGCCTATGGAAAGACGGAAGCTCGCCTGCCGGTGCTTTACTGGTTGCACGCGACGGATGGAGGGATCGTAGGAATTCGTCCAATAGCCAAAGTCTTCGACGACGCGATCAAGGCGGGCAAGGCGCCGGCGATGATCGTGGTGTTCGTGAACGGCTTGCCACGGCGGTTGTGGGCCGACTCAAAGGACGGATCCGCTCCCGTGGAAACCGTGTTCGTCAAGGAGTTGATTCCCGAAGTGGACAAGCAATATCGAACCATTGCAAAACGGGAGGGACGGATTCTGGAAGGCTTCAGCATGGGCGGATACGGTGCGGCGCGCATCGGATTCAGGCATCCGGACTTGTTTGCAGGCGTTTCCATCTTGGCGGGTGGACCGCTTGATCTGGAGTTCAAGGGTCCACGGGCAAACAACAACCCGATGCTCCGGAGGCAGATCCTGGCAGACGTCTGCAGCGGCGACATGGAGTATTTCAAGTCCATCAGCCCCTGGATGGTTGCAGAATCGTCAGCTGGGAAGGTGCGTGAAAAGAAGATGGTCATCCGCCAAGCGGTCGGTAAGAGCGACGACACTCGGGAATTGAACGCCAAATTTCACGAGCGGTTGGAGAGCCTCAAGGTTCCGCACGAGTATGCGGAGTTGCCGGAGGTCGCGCATGACGCCATGGCGATATTCAGTGCGTTGGGTGAGCGCAACGGCAAGTTCTATGCGAGGGCGCTGGGGCTAGCCGACCCCGGATTGAATGAATGATCGCTCACCGGGTGAGCTTTGATCGAATGCCGAATCGGGTCCCGGGAGGGATTGGCTCCCAGGCAGGCGGGATCAGCAGTCCGCCCATCAGGAAAATGGAACCAGTTCGCGCGTCGTAACCTTCCCGGTCCTCCTGAAGGAGCGCGCCAGGTTGTTTGGGTCGGCGGAAGTCAACCGAAGCTGGTAGAGTTCAGGTTGAAGTTCTCAGGGAAGAGGCAAGCCCTTCACCATTTCTTCCCGCGGAAGGCGTCCGTGAGGGTCTGGGCGAGGGCGGGGGGCGATTGGTTGAGCCGATTCAATGCAGTGACTGGGATCACCAAGAGCCTCCTCCGAGCGGTGCTCCCGAGGCGATGCCTCCCCGGACGACAAACATGGACGACGAAGGAATTGCGTTTACCAATGAAGAACGTTTAAAGAGCAGGCGACCGGATCGGAGTGCGGGAAATACGAATTGTTCGTAGAATTACGCTTTTTTTCTTGCGACCTCGTTGGAACTCAGTCCTTATCGCAGCGGTTCGAGAAAAATGATCTAATTTTCGAGCCCAGATCAAAAAACAATTATTAACTGCGTCCATGAAATTCCTCCCTACTCTAGCGCTTGCAGCTACCCTTACCGGTGTGGGCTCAGCCGCCACCATCGTTCAGACGAAGACCTACTCCTACGTCCCAACGAACTTCGCCGTGTTGACATTCAACCAGTTTGATGCGTCGCTCGGGACTTTGACTGCAATCACCATTCAAACAAATGTCGCCAAGTCTGGTGGCTCCCTGTTTGTTGACAACGAGTCCGTCGTGGGTGCCTCGGGAAACATCACCCAGTCGGTCACGATCTCACTCGCCAGCCCTGACGTCTTCCTTTTTGACGCTGGTTTCGCAACGATTGGCACCAATTTGTCGGCCAGCTCCACCTACGCCGCCACAGTCGGTGCTGATGACGGAGACGGCGTGGGCGTCCAGTCAACCGGTGCCGATTACGACGGCACCAGCTTTGGAACCACTGCGACCACCACCCAGACCAGGAACGTGAATACCGGCTTCTTCGGAGCTTACACAGGTACTGGAACCTTCGAAATCGACGTGAACGGTAACCAAGGATTCAACACGAGCGCCATCGGTGGTGCCGCTGTTGCAATCGACCCCGCCACTGCATTCGGAAGCGTTGTGATCACCTACACCTACACCGCGATCCCTGAGCCTTCCTCCATCCTCCTCGGTGGTGTTGGAATGCTTGCTCTTCTTCGCCGCCGCCGCCGCTAATCCGGCTGCACGCGATCAAGCGATCTTAATCACAAGGCTCCCCGTTTCGTCGGGGAGCCTTTTTCGTTTCAAGAAGGGGACGCTCGTCGGAAGAGTCTGTTGGGCGTAACCTCCTAGGCCTGAATCCTGCGTCACCGATCACGAAACTCACCGATGCGAATCGAGTCAAATGCTCGAAAGGACTCCAGTTTCGTCGATAGAAACCAGCGCTACAACCTCTCGGCCGGGAGCTTTAACCGCATGAGCCGCGGTCATGGCCTGCAGACGCCGATCTTCGCGGCGATGATCGACAAAAGGAACGGCAGGGTGGTCGGAGGGGGCGGTTGGGTGACGCGAATGCGCACGAGCCGTGATGGTTCTGGTGGAGGATCGTGGCGTGGACGACCTTGAAACAAGCGCTGGGCAGACCAGGAGGACGGGAAAAAGAGGGAATATCAGCATCCGCCTTGCCTCGAACAATCTCGGGCAGGGAGTGCTCGACGGAGTGCGGGTTGCGATTGTCCCTGAAACAGCGGGCGAGCTTGTCGCGGAGGCCAAAGCGGCGGTCAGTCTCGCGCGGCAGCAAAGCGCCGCTGTCGCGTTGGAACCTTCAAGAAGCAATTGCAGGCCGAAGGGCGGTTGTTCCGGAACGCAGATTCGTGGATCGGATCGATTGCCCGGTCCTTTGGGGCAAAGCTGGGGACAGGAAACACCCGGCATCTGGGGCGTGTGCCTGGGTTGGTCTGCGAGGGCTGGATTCGAGGCTGGTCCTGCTCATTTCACCGCATCGACTCTTCGGGATTGAGTCTGGGGCGGGTTTCCCGGAAAACCCCTGCGGATGAAAATTCTGGTCGTTGGAAAAGGTGGACGCGAGCACGCGCTGGTCCGGGCATTGGCGGAGTCTCCGGGGCAGCCCGAGCTGTTCTGTTTTCCGGGGAGCGATGCGATCCGTGAGCTGGCCAAGCCGGTCCCGGCCGATGGACTCGGCTCCCTGATTTCCTGGATGAAGGCAAATGCCATCGACCTCTGCGTCGCCGGTGAGGAAAGCTATCTGGTCACGGGCGAGGGGCTGGCCAATCTTTGTGAGCGCGAGGGGATTCCTTGTTGGGGGCCGCCGAAGCAGTCGGCCCAACTCGAAGCCTCGAAGGAGTTCGCCAAGGAGTTCCTGCTCCGCCACCATATCCCGACCGCGAAGGCCGCTGCTTGCGGAACCTTGAAGGAGGCCCGTGCATCGATCGGCGGGGTTTACCCGACGGTGCTGAAGTTCGACGGACTCGCTGCTGGAAAGGGCGTCGCCGTCTGCCCGGATGCCGAGTCGGCCGAGCGCTTTCTCCATGAGATCTTCGTCGAGCAACGCTTCGGTGAAGGTCGCTTGTTGGTCGAGGAATGCCTCGTCGGTCCGGAAGTTTCGATCTTCGCGGCGATCGTGGACGACCGTTACCAGATTTTCACCCCGGCCCGCGACTACAAGCGCGCCCGCGACGGCGACGAAGGCCCGAACACCGGTGGAATGGGCGCGGTGGCGAGCCGCAGACTCATCGATGAGAAGCTCCTTGCCCGGATCGAGCAGGAAATCGTCCAGCCGACGGTCACCGGTCTCCGGGCCGACGGCCTGCCTTATCGCGGTTTTCTCTACTTCGGACTGATGCTCACGCCGGATGGCCCGAAGGTGATCGAGTACAACTGCCGTTTCGGCGATCCCGAGTGCCAGGCGGTGATGCCGCTGGTGAAAGGGGATCTTGCGGGCTTCTGCCTCGCAGGCGCGAAAGGCGACTTGCAGGAGAGCTTGATCCGCTTTGACGAAGGTTGGAGCGTCTGCGTCACGTTGGCCTCCGCCGGGTATCCGGAAACCTCCCGCAGCGGCGATGTGATCAGGGGCCTAAACGACCTCCACGACGCTCGCGTTTACCACGCTGGGACCAAGCACGGACCAGATGGCCTTTGGGTCACGAATGGAGGCCGGGTCCTCTCGATCGTCTCCACTGGAGGCACCCGCGAAATGGCGGTCACGCGCGCCCACAAGGCAGCAGGTCAGGTCCAGTTCGCCGGAGTGCAGCGCCGCCATGACATCGGCATCCTCAATTTCTGACATCTCCCCCTCATGAACCGCACCCTCGACGCCGATGCCATCGCCCTGGCCGTGGAAACCCTTGCCGCCGCCATCCGCGAACGCACCAAGGGCCAGCCGATCGCCCTGGTGGGCATCCGCAGCCGTGGCGACGAGGTGGCGGAGCGGCTCTGCAATCTGCTCGCCGACGACGATCGCGAGCTGGAGCTCGGCATTCTCGACATCTCGCTCTACCGCGATGACTTCGAGCACCTCCACGAGAATCCGAAGCTCCAGGAAAGCGACATCCCGTTTCCCGTCGACGGCGCCCACATCATCCTCGTCGATGATGTGCTCTTCACCGGTCGCACCATCCGCGCCGCACTCGATGCGCTGTCCGACTATGGAAGGCCGGGAAAAGTTGAGCTCGCCGTGCTGATCGACCGAGGCCATCGCGAGATGCCGATCCAGCCGGATTACGTGGGATTGAAGTTGGAGACGAATCGGCTCGATCAGGTCCACGTTTCCCTGGAGACTACCGACGGTCAGGATCGCGTTGAAATTGTCGAAAGAACCATGCCATGAGCTTGCTGCCACAAAAGAGGAAGTCCGCTGAGGAAATCGCCAGGCTCCGTGAGGAGATCGGACTTCCACCCGGCAGTGTCGAGGCTCCCGCGCCCGAGAAGCCAGCTAGGGTCGAGGCTGAGCCTGAACCGGCACCTCGCTCCCGCCCGGAGGCGAAACAGGTCCGCTCGCTGCGCCGTTCGGAGCGCCAGCCCCCACCGGAGCCGCATGTGTCCTCCACTGAATCCTGGGCCTCATCGTTGCCGGCCCAGCGACGCAGCGAGAATGAATTGGAAAGAATCCGCCAGCGCGAAGCCATGCAGGCGCTTGCCACCGAGGTGCCGCCCGCCGTCGCCCAGCTTCAAACGATCACCGCCCATCCGGTGATCCTGGGGCTCGGTTACCTGCTCGTGGTCGGCGGAGCCATCGGTTTCATCAGCGCGGAGAGTTATGCCCAGATCAAGCCCGAGATCTATGCCCTGGCCGGCTCGCTCGGAGGCCTGCTGGTCGCCCTTTTCATCGCCCTGCGCAAGGTGCGCTCCCGACATCATGCTGGCTTCATCGCGATGATCGCGCTGGTTGTCCTGGTGTTCACGGTTTTCCATTATTTCAACAATTTCAACCCGACCCATGCCTCGTAAGGACCTGCTCGACATCGCCGGACTCGAACGGGAGGAGGTCGACCACCTCCTCGATCAGGCCGTGCCTTTCAAGGAACTCTTCACCCGCTCGGTGAAGAAGGTCCCGGCGCTCAAGGGCAAGTCCGTCCTCATGCTCTTCTATGAGCCGAGCACCCGCACCCACTCGTCCTTTGAGGTCGCGGCGAAAAGGCTCTCGGCCGACGTGACGAACTTCGACGTGCCGCATTCCTCGATCGTCAAAGGCGAGTCTGTTCGAGAAACCGTCGAGACCCTCCAGGCGATGCGGACCGATTACATCATCGTCCGCCACGGTCGCTCCGGGCTTCCGGGGACCATCGCGAAAATGACCCGCGCCAGCGTGGTGAATGCCGGCGACGGCGCCCACGCGCACCCCACTCAGGCCCTTTTGGATGCCTTCACCATCAAGGAAAAGTTTCCCGATCCCACCGGCAAGCGCGTCCTCATCGTGGGCGACATCCTCCATAGTCGAGTCGCCCGTTCCACAAGCACGATCCTCAAGAAGCTCGGCCTGGAGGTGGCTTATCTCGGACCCGGCTCGCTGGTTCCGAAGAATGGTCCGGAAAACATCCGCCGCTTCACGAATTACGATGAGGCAATGGCCTGGTCGCCTGACATCGTCTATCTTCTCCGGGTTCAGATGGAGCGTCAGGAGGTCCAGTATTTCCCCAGCCTCCGCGAGTATCACAAGCTCTACGGCGTCACCGACGAACGCCTGAAGGCCATTTCCGACAAGGGGCTCTACCTGATGCACCCTGGCCCCGTGAACCGTGGAGTGGAACTCTGCGACGCGGTCATGGACTACGAGCGCACCCTCATCAACGATCAGGTCGAAAACGGCATCGCCGTCAGGATGGCGGTGTTGTATTGGCTGAAGCCGCGTGCTCTGGGTGGTGAATCGTGATTGGTGAATGGGAGTGAAGCCGACAGAGCCCAGTGATGGAGAAGTCGTTCGTTGCTTTGATCACTACATCGAGAGGTTCCGTGATAAGCCGCTTAGGGATTCGTTGATTGGCCTGGCCGTAATCGGTGGTGTGACCTTGGTCACGTGGGGGCATTGGATCGGGAAGGTGATGCTCTTCGTCGCGGTCTGCATCTTGATGATCAAGCGGGCAAGAAGGTGGCATGGGTTCTTCAACGCTCTCACTTGTCCGGGCTGTGGGCAGTCCGTCGGTGGACATTTCATGAAAAGCTTTCGTGTTCACCTTCGCTGCCAGAAATGCGGACTCGAAAGCCTGACCGATTGCCAGTTCATCGGGCCGGGAAAGCCCAGCAAGGTTGATTGACTTCGCAGAGTTCACTCGACTGCGTGCAGCCTGCTTCCGCTTTCGCCCAGTCAGCTTGCTGCCGGGAGAGGGCTGTTGAGTTGTCCGCACTCATCACGGCCAACAAGTCGGACATGGCCGGAATCGCAAGTTATCCCCAAATGTTGTCTAACAGGAAGTCTTTGGCTCCATGGCCCTTAATCTCTCCAGCAGCGGCGGATGCGAGTAGTCCAGCCAGACGCGCAGGGGATGCGGGGACGGGTGGGAGAGCTGATCGGCGGAGAGTTTCTTCAGGGCTTCGCCGAGCGGGGAGGGGGAGCCGATGGCGCCGTTTGCGAAGGCGTCGGCCTCGAATTCATGGCGGCGTGACCAGGCATTTGCCATCACCCCCAACAACCGACTCACAGGGCCGAAGAGGATCGTGAACAGCACGATGCCAACGTGCGGCGAGATGACCTTCACGCCGAAGGCATCGAACAGCATCCGCGCGAAGTGGCCGTTTGGATCGGTGGCCAGGCCTAACAGGAAGAACAGGGCCGCCGTTTGAATGATGCCGACGACAAGACGCTGGCGGATGTGACCGCGACGGAAGTGCCCGATCTCGTGGGCGAGCACGGCAAGCAGTTCGTCGTCGGTGTGCTTTTCCATCAGGGTGTCGAAGAGCGCGATTTTCTTTCGCTTGCCGAAGCCGGTGAAGAAGGCGTTGGCCTTGGTGGAGCGCTTCGAGCCGTCCATGACGAACACGCCTTGGAGCGGAAATCCGCACTTCACGCCCAGCGCCTCGATTTTTCCCCGCAGCGGGGTTTCCGGCATCGGGGTGAATTTGTTGAACAACGGCAGGATCAGCGAGGGCGCAAGGTAGGTCAGCAGCAACTGGAAAACGGTGAACACCAGCCAGGCCCATAGCCAGGCGTTCGGCACCGTTTGGAAAATCCACAGCACGGCGGCGGCGATCGGTGTGCCGATGATGGCCATCATCAACAGACTCTTGAAAAAGTCCCCCCAGAAGGTGGCGGCGGTGGAGCGGTTGAAGCCGAATTTCTCCTCGATGACGAATGTGTCGTAGAGCGAAAAGGGCAGGTCGAACAGCATCGAACCGATCATGCAGATCGCGAAAAACAGCAGCCCACTGATCAAGGGGCCATCCTGTGCCCACGAACGGCTCAAGCCGTCGATGAATTGAAAGCCGCCGAAGGTCCAGAAGGCCAGGAGGGCAGCGAGCGAGAGGCTGGAGCGGATGATGGCGAAGACGGCATTCGATTTCAGATAGTTGCGGGAGCGGTCGAGGGCGCTGGCGTCGAGGACATCAGAAAGCGGGGAGGGGATCTTTTCCGGAAAGACCTTCAAATTGAGAAGCGTCGCCGCAAGATCGAGCTTCCAGAGCAGGAAGATTGAGATCAGGATCGCGACTGCGATGAAATTCCATTCCGTCATTTCCGACAGCATGCACGCGCTCCTCCGTGGGGCAAGCGTCGTGGCGATCCTGATGCTCAGCAGTTGTGTCGGCATCATGGCCGGAAAGCGCACCTATGACGGCGGCCAGGCCTCGTCCGCTGTCAAAGTCAACGGCGCGGAGGTTCGCCTGCGGGTCAAGCCGGAGGGCACCACCGGAGGCAGCTATGTGCTCAGCGCGATGGTCGTTTCCACGGCGGTGACCACGCTTGATGGTCCCTTCCGCTGGCGGATCGAGGCTTCGGGTCAGGAGGGAAGGCACCAGTCGATCATCCTGCATCGCTTGAGAACCCGCACTGCCACGACCAAGCGGGACGAATGGTATCCGGAATCGCAACTCGGACAGATTGTGGATTTCGTGAAACTCCGCGAGCAGCCAGGGAATAACCGCGCCAGATACGACATCCCGGGACTCCTGAAAGTCAAACCGCGCGAGGATGGTGCATTGGAGGTCCTCGCGGACCTGACCGTTGTGAGTTCGACCGGACGCGAGCGGAAGACGGTTCGTTTCCGACTCGATCCCGCTGAAAAGCGTCAGGACGAATTCCTTTTCCTGCCCGCCGAGATCGTAAAAAGCATCGGCAGCGACCCATCCTCCTGGGACGATGGGGGCTGGGATTGAGGATTGCGGCCTGCGGAAGCCCTGATTAGTCTTCAAGGAAATGCGCATTCCGCTGCCATCTCGATATCAAGGTCTCGCCGGACTCATCCTGGTGGCATCGGCGTTGGCGGCTGCACAGGAAGCTCCGCCCCTGGCATCGAACAATCTACCTGCTGCCGGTCGCACGGCAAGTGATGGCTCGATCCTGACTCAGAAGAACGCGCGGACGATCACCCTGAAGATCCCCGCACCGCGAGGTCAGATCGTGGATCGTGAGGGCGAGTGTCTGGCCCAGAATGTGATCGCGTATCAGGTCGCCTTGCAGTTCAAGCAATTCGAGAATGCTGATCGCGACTACGTGCTCAACTGGGCGAAGAGCCGGATGGAGACCGCCAGAATTCTGGTCAAGAGCGTTCAGATTCCGACGGACGATCAGATTTACGATCACTACAGGAACCGCCGCTGGCTGCCCTTGCTGATCAGCGATCAGGTGAGCGCGAAGGATGCGAAGTCGCTGGAGCCCAAGCTGGGCAATGGGCTGACCCTGCATGCGGTTTACCGACGCTACTATCCAGAGGAAGGAATCGGAGCCCATCTCATCGGCTATACTGGCAGCGTTGGGAAACTGCCGACCGGTCCGATCAATTTCAACGAACCGCTGTGGGAGGAAAGTGAAGGCCGGGCAGGACTTGAGAAGATCTATGATCGTCAACTGCAAGGGGATCCCGGTGGCAAGCGCCTGCTTTTCGATGAGGCGGGCAACAGGCTTCTTGAGGAACAAACCAAGCGCCCGATGCCGGGTGGCACGGTCGTCACAACCCTCAACCTCAAGTGGCAGAGGCAGGCGGAAAAAGTCCTCAGGAAAGGCTGCAAGCGTGGAGCCTTCGTCGTGATTGACGTGGTGACGGGCGAAGTGCTGGTCATGGCCTCGCGCCCGACCTTCGACCTGAATGCGTTCATCCCCGGCATCGGCGAGAAAGACTATAAGGCGCTCAACGAAGACCCTGGCCAACCCCTTTTCGGAAGGGCCTTCCAATCTGCCTATCCGCCGGCTTCGACCTTCAAGCCGATCGTTGCCCTGGCCGCGTTGAACAATGGAACGGTGACCGAGGACAAGGAAATCTACTGCCCGGCCTCGATTCGGATTGGCAACCATGAGTTCAAGAATTGGAGCAAGACTCCGGAGGGCTCGATCGATGTCAAACGCGCCATCGCACGGTCCTGCAATCCTTGGTTCTATCAGGTTGGCATCGACGTGGGTCCCAGTGCTTTCTTGGGACTCGCCCGAAGACTCGGATTTGGAGAGAAGACCGGCTTGCCGCTCATCGG
>JAIYDT010000386.1 GCA_027487355.1 Verrucomicrobiaceae bacterium | reverse complement strand
TCGTCGCACCAGGGACAGCCGGGCTTGATGTAGAGCGTGGGAACGGACATGGAGAGACCATGCCCGACTTTTGCAGGTTTCCAATCCTTACTTGATCACCGGCTTGTCGGATCCGTGGGCGATCTTTGGCCAGAACTCTTCCCAGTTGAAGGGTCGGGAAAACTCGCCGTAGTGGCAGGTCATGCAGTCTCCGGCCCCGAGTGGGCGGAACTTGAAATTCGTCGGCTTGCCGTCGCGGTAGCGGGCGACGTGTTCGCTGCCGGGACCGTGGCAGGATTCACAGCCCACATCGACCAGCGACTTGCTGCCCATGGGTCGCCGATAGCCGCCTTGCTTTCCGGAGCCCACCGTGTGGCAGGAAATGCAGTGTGGATCGGCGTCCGCGCCCTTCTTCTCCAAGGTGGCGAAGGCATGCGCGTGGCCGGATTTTTCCCACACGGCGTGGTCCTTCGCATGGCAGTCGTGGCAGGAAGTCGAGCCGACATAGGTGGCGGACGGGCCGACGCCTGGGATGGCATTCGGATCGGTCGAGTCCGGATCATCGAGGTCCAGCGCGGTCTTGCGAATCTCAGCACGATAGCTGCCGGCCAGTGCGACCAGTTCCCCGTCCTGCGGGATGCTCTCCTTCAGAAGCTGGATCTGATAGGCCGGATCGGACAGGTGCTTGCGCGCGTCACCGGTCACGGTGGCGGAAAGGGTTCCGACGGTGCGGGCCTGATTGGTGGTGAAGGCGATCAGCGACTCGTTTTCCCGGATGAGGTCCTGGGTGGGGCCGGGAACATCACCGCCGAGGACGAGGGCCAGCTCGTAGTAGTCGTTGGCCAGCCTTCGCATCTCCAGCTCGTTGGCAAAGGCCAGCAGGATCACGAGATCGGATTCGGCGGCGACTTTCGGCAGATGGCGGTCGATGGCCTCGTTCAAGCCGAGCACGGCCACGCCTTCGCCAGGAGTGGGAACACTGCGCGGCGAGACCACGCCGAGGATGCCGATCCGCAGGCCGTCGATTTTCACGATGCGGTAGGGAGTGAGCAGTGTTTCACGGGTTTCACTCGACACCAGTGAGGCGCTCAACATCGGGACTGCGGAGACGGCGGAAAGTTTCACCAGATCCGCAGCGGGAATCGCGGCCTCACGTCCTCCCATGTTGAGGGCGGAGAAGCCCATCGTCGCATAGGCGCGGGCCATGTAGCGGTGTTGAATGAGATCGTAGTCGGCCCCACCGGCGATCGCGCCGCCGGCATCGAGCTTGAGCACCGCGCCGGAAGGCGATTGCTCACCGAGCCAGGTCCGCAGTCGGGTGAGGCCGCCGTGCTGGCCGGTGAAGCAGCCGCAAGGTTCGAGTCGGCCGGAGGAGTCGCAGGTGAAATGAACCGTGAGCCGTCCGCCGCTGGATGCCTGGGGGCCTTTCCTGGACAGATGGACCGCGAGATAGGTGCCCGCCGCGACGAGCAGGACGATGAGGCAGCGCAGCAGGAGTTTCATTCGCTTAATGGAGGAGGGCGTAGGCGACGGCATTGACGTTCACCTCACGGGACTCGCTGATTTCGGCACCGCCGCAGCAGCAGCAGCCGCTGGCACTGCGGGCGTCGTTCAGTCCTTCGGGGGAATAGACCAGGGCGAGCCGGCCATTGATGAAGACGCCGAAGAGCTGGCTGGGCCGGCCCTTGACGTTGAGGCTGGTGATCTTGTTGACCGTCGAGAACAGCTCGTGGGTCATCGGGATCGCGGCCAGCTTGTAGCCAGGAAGAGCCAGGGCGATCTCGCGATGGAAGGCGGTGTTCCAGAGTTCGTTGGAGCAACCGGGGCTGGCGAGGATGAAGCCACCGTTCTCGAGATAACGACGCATGTTGGTGCGTTCGGCGTTCTTGAGCACGAAGTCTCCCTGGCCGGTGAAGATGCACAGCGGGGTGTTGAAGACCTCGTCGTTGGCAAGCGCCAGCCGGGTGAAACCGGGGGCGATGTTGAGGCCGGTCTGCTTGGCGGCATCGGTCAGGAAGGCATCCGCGAAGCAGATCGCGGTTTGGTTGTTGCCATACACAAGATTGCCGCAGCGGATGGTTTCCGAGTTCCAGTTGAAGGCGGGCTCGGCACCGCGCACGACGGCGGTGAGTGCGAGGAGGAGGGCGAGGAGTTTCATGGCTTGGTGGTGAGTCGGCGGAAGTAGGCGTCCGCGATGTTGTCGTATTGAAGCAGGAGGGTGCCGGACTCCGGGGTGTTCGTCCGGCGGGAGGAGGATTGGTCAACGTTGGACTTGTCGGGCCGGTCAATGCGGGCGGTGGGAGCTCCCGGCATGCCGTTTCCGCCGTTGTTGCCACGGCCTGCGATCGAGTCGGCGATGGGGCCGTCCAGGAGCGACTCGCCGCCAAGAAGGGTCGGTCTGCCTTCGGTCATGCTCTGGGCCATTTCACCGCCCTCGCCCATGCCTTGCTGCCCCTGCTGACCAGGAAGTGGACGGAATTTTTTCGAAAGCATCATCTGCCGCAGTGAGTCGCCTGGCTTCATTTTCCGCTGAAGCTTCAGGGCACGATCCATTCCCTTCGCCACTCCCTCCTGGCCGGGTTGGGCGGCATCGGCGAGGAGCTTGTCCATTTCCTGCTGCAGCTTGTCGGCCTGCGCGTGCCCATCCGGCTTGGAGTCCAGCAGGCTTTGCGCGGCTTGTCGGGCCAGCTCCGGCAGCCCTGACTGCTTCATGTCATCGGCGAGCTGCCTGGCGCTGTCGGCGGCTTCGGGAAATTTCTCCTGCGCGGCGTCCGCGTCCTGCTTGAGCTTCTTCGAGAGCTGTTCGAGCTCGCGGGCGATCTCGCGCTGGCGGGCGCCGAGTTCCCTCATCGCGAGGCGGTCCTCGGCATTGGGATCGGCCTTGTCCTGATAAGCTTTCGATTGCTCCGCGATCTCCCCCTGCTTCTCGGCCAGTTGCTCGAAGCGCTTGAAGTCCTTCATGAGTTCATGCAGGTCGGCGAGCTCCTCAAGTGGCTTGCGGATCTGCTCGTTCATCTGATCGCTGCCACCCTGAAGCCGCTCCCTCTGCTCGCGTGCGGCGGTGGCGAGATCCTCGACCGTCTTCGGGCCGGGAGGTTGCGGCGGTGGCGGGCCTTGCTCGACCGCCTTCTTGGTGTCCGCATCCGCCTGCGCCACCGACTTCCGGATCTCTTCCGCCTGCTGTCGAAGTTTTTCCTCGAGATCCTTTTCGAAATCATAGACCGGATTGTCGCGTCCGAAATCACTCATCTCATTTGCCAACTGGTCGAGCTTGCGGTTGAGATCAAGCTGGTCGGACAAGGCCATGGAAAACTCACCAAGCAGGTTGCCCTTGTCTCCTTCCTTCCTGGCGGCTTCGGAAAGCTCCTTGAGCTTCTCCTCGATCCGACGCTGCTCGGCGATCTGCTTTTCGAATTCCTGAAGCAGCCGCTCGTATTTCCCGGCAATCATGGCGACGTCGGCCTCCTCGCGAATCCGGTCGTTGTAATCCTGTTCGGTGATGACCCCGAGGCGTCGGATCGCGGTGCGCGTCAGTTGGGGATCCGGCCGGGTGTCGATGGCCTCGGCGAAAAGCGTGATCTGATCGCCGGCATGGGCCCCGAGCTTCGCGAGATCAAGGGAATGCTTGAGCTGGTGGCGGCGCTTGTCGGCTCCTTCGGGAGCGCCTGACGCGACGGGTTGGAACTTGTCATTGATGCCGATGTGCAGCCTCACCGCGCTCAGGCCGTAATCGTCGCCTGCATCCACCGTGATGGGAATCGTGAGGCCTTCGACGACCATGGCGTCCTTCTCCGGAGAGGTGATGGCAATGGCGGGCGGCAGGTCGCGCGTCATGGTCAGGGTGGCGGTGGGCTGCTGGATGGCGGAGTTTCCTACGACATCGACCAGGGAGAAACCGAGGCG
>JAIYDT010000322.1 GCA_027487355.1 Verrucomicrobiaceae bacterium | reverse complement strand
TATGCCGACCGCACCCTGACCAAGGCCCCGATCACCCCGGCCGACCAGGCGGAAGCCTACTTCCTCCTGATCTCCCAGCGCCTCAGCAAGACCACCGGACAGATCGTCACCGTCGATGGTGGCCTGCACGAAGCCTTCCTGCGTTGATCGATTGAAATTCCCAAAGCCGCATGGACGAGCCTTCTCGTCCGTGCGGCTTTTTTCGTCGATGAGAGGGGCCAGTGGCCAGGATTCAGGGGTCAGGAAGAGGAGTTGGGGGAGATATGAGAGATGAGATATGAGAGATGAGAGAGAAGAAATCTCCGTGGCTGCGAGCGTCCCGCTCCAGTCCGTCCCCGGCGCGTCTCGCTCCGGGTCTTCCTCTTCGTTCGTAGTCCCTCCCTTCAGGGGGCTCTTTAGCCGAGGAAAAGCCAATGCCGCGTCGAACCGTTCTTGGTCACCTCGTGACATCCGACCGCAGCCGTGGTTCACCCCCCGATCCCGTCGAGTAATGGATTTGCGTCGCGACGCTTGAAGGGCGTGTCGGATCCTTTGCCACGTGGGCCTGAAACCGGAAATGGGCCTCATTTCCCTGGAAACGGCCCCTGTTTCACCAAAAGTGGCCTTTTTCCGCCATTTTCCCCCGTAGGAGCCCCACCCAAGGCCGTAGGAGGCCTGCCGAACTGTGTAGGAGCACCAGATGGAGCCGTAGGAGAGTTGGACGGAGCCGTAGGAGGGCGAGCCGGAGCCGTAGGAGAGCAAGCCGGAGCCGTAGGAGGGCAAGCCGGAGCCGTAGGAGAGCAAGCCGGAGCCGTAGGAGGGCAAAACGGAGCCTCGGGAGAGCAAAACGGAGCCTCGGGAGAGCAAAACGGAGCCTCGGGAGAGCAAAACGGAGCATCGGGAGGGCAAAACGGAGCCTCGGGAGAGCAAAACGGAGCCTTAGGAGAGGAAAACGGAGCCTTAGGAGAGGGAAACGGAGCCTCAGAAGGGCGGAACGGAGTATAAGGAGAGCAAGCCGCTGGACTGGGGAGGGCGCCGTCCTACGGTACTGATCCTGAAGGGATTACAGCCAATAGCCCGGGGTCGAGGAGCGCATGCGACGACCACCTCGGGTTTGTCGGGCTCTTGAAATCGCACCCTGAAAGGCGTGCCAGAAGCGTCGAGAACCACCAACCCTCGCCCGCTGCTGCGACCCGGTGCAGGGGTCGACGCCTTCCTAGTCCAGGCCGCAGCATCCTCTTTGCCCATTTCCATCTTGGCTCGTCAGCCTCACGGGGCTAAAAGCCGCCATGAACGAAGTCGTCGAAATCCGTTTTTTGGGGTCGCCTTCAAATTGGCTCGCCGAGCGGTCGATGAATTACTCAAAAATCTACCGATTGTCTGGTTTCAGTGTTCAGCCATTAGGAGGCGTTTCGCTTCGGCTCATCATTGCCTGCATGGAAAGAACCTTGAAGGCCCTTGTACCAAAAACAAAAAGGCTCTTCTGGGTTGCTCTTGCCGTCGTGCTTGTTTGCTCGCCCAAGGGACATGCGCAGGGGACTATAAAGTCTGATACTAAGACTGTTCAGATCGAAGTTCGTGGGGTTTCGGATGCCGATCGCGCGACAATTACAGGGGTTTACAGCGTCTCCTCATCGGGCGAGATTGATTTGCCCCGAATAGGGAAGGTCAAGATTCCCGGATGGGGCTACGCCGCGCTGTCTCTCGCCATCCAGAAGGCGTATCGAGATTCAGGCGGATTGCCCAATGTCGAGGTTGATGCATGGTTCTGGGATGGATGTTGTCTTGGGGCGTCGAGTTGCATTGATGTCAGTGGTGATGTTTGGGTAAGTCGACTCTCAATTCCTATACGCTTCGGTAGTATGAAGTTGTCTGAAGCTTTGAAAGTGACGCGCCCAAAGGATTCCGCCAATTTAGCTGAGCTTGAAATCCTGCGCGATGGGAAGCCCATGAGGATCGATGCCACAAAGAAAGAAGGTTTAGACACTGAGTTAAAGAACCATGATGTCATTGTAGTGCCAACAAAGGAGCGAGCACCGCACCCTTCAGGCCAATCAATGTAGAAAGAACGGCATGTAGTTCTTGCCGTCATGACCATTGAAATCTGATCTATACAATACACGCGTCGGTTAGATCTCGTAAGGACTCGTGATCGCTAGTTCCACCTGCCACCCATGCCCCTCCGCATCCTCCACTCCATCCTCCTCACCGCCTGCCTCGCCTCAGCGGCAGAGCCCTCCCTCACCGCACGCCTTTCAAACCGCGACTATCCCTCGGTCTTCCAAGCTTGGAACGATGCGGCTCCCACCACTGGGGCAGATGCGGTGACGATGCAGGCGCGGCATGATCTGGTGTTCGTGCATCCGACGAGGATGGGGCTCCAGTCGCCTTCGTTCGAGGGCACGACTTTCGAATTTTCCCCTGCGGATCTCGCCAAGGCAAAGGCCAGGCGTGCGGCTCTATTGGAGAAGAACCCCCATCTGATCCTGATCGCGGAGATCCGCTATCGCGATGCACCGAAGGGCTTCAT
>JAIYDT010000315.1 GCA_027487355.1 Verrucomicrobiaceae bacterium | reverse complement strand
GGACTTCGCCTGGTCGTTGGAAACATCAGGCAGGTCCGACACCGATTTCGCGGCCAGCAACTTGGCCAGCCAGGCCGCGGTTTCCGGATCGGCGGCCTTCAGCTTTTCACGGAACTCCGCTGGAAACGCCGCCTCGTCACCGTTGGCTTCTGCAAACAGGACGAGGTGCTCCAGCGCGGCGAGTTCCATTCCCTCTTGCCTTTGCTCGGAAACGACCGTGCGCTCGATCGAATTGTAGGCGCCGGACAGAAGCGCCTCGCGGGCCGCAGCGGTGAGGGCTTCAGGAGACTCCACGAAGCGGGCAAGGAACATCACACGAAAGCCAAACTCGCCCAGTTGCGGATCGGCGAGTGCGAGCTTCAGATAGCGACGAAAGCACTCAAGCTGGTTGGCATTCTTGGCCGACAAGGGCTGCAAGCCACCGCCGCCCCTGGCCAGGATCAACAGTGCATTTGAGATCCAGCCGCGTTGGCCCTTCGCCTGCGGAGCCCACTCCGCAAGACGACCCAGCTGCGCGAGCATCCCCGCCGCGTCCTCCCGATTTCTTGGAGTGAGCAGGCCGCCAAGGATCTGATCGAAGTCCTGACGTTCGGCGACACCATCCAACAGACGTCGCATCTCCGCATCGTCCGGGGTGCGCAGCGCGAGGTCCACCGTCCAGCGGGTTTCCCAGGGGCGGGACTTCGCGATCTCCTCAAGAAGACTGCGGGCGCGGTCCTTCCTTGAACAGGCATCCATCAAGGTGAGCATCGCCACACGCCGACCAAGTCCTGCGTCCCGAGGAAGGGAAATGCGGTCCAGAGCAGGCTCCAGCAACTCCGACCTCGCCAGTTCCTGAATGATATCACGAAGATATTCCATTCGCCCGGCACAGGCGCGGGCACAGCTTTCAAGAAGCTTGGTGGACTCGCGCAGGGCCTGCTCCCGATCCTCCATGGTGAGGATGGCGGGCAGCATCGAACGACTGTTGCCATGGCCATTGCCGCCGGAAAAGCTGGCGTTTCCTCCCCAGCGGGTCACCGCCTGGGCTTTTCGTGACGGACTGATTCCTTGGTTTCCTGTGTACTGGGCGGCGTAGAGTTGGTCCGCAGGATCTGGTGAAGCTGCGAGTCGGGCTGCGAGTCCCTTGAGTTTCAGGTTGTCCGTCTTGGAAACATTGCCACTGCTTCGGCGGTATTGCTGCAACTGGATAAAGGCATCGAAAGCCAGTCGGGGATCAAGGTCATCCGCCACGGTGGCTTCGAGCTGCTTGCGCAGGTCGTCATTGATGACCGGGACTTCTTCTCCATCCGCTTTCTGATACTTCGTCGGGAAGAGCGACCAACTCAGGCGAACGAGGCTGCGCCGTGTCATGATCGGCGCATCTTTCGGCAGGTCCGCCAGCTCACGTTTCACCCGGGCGAAACGCTGACCGGGCTTCGATTCCGGCGTCAGTTGGCAGCGCAGCAGAGGCGAGTCGATCTTCTCGATCAAGGCCTCCGCCGCCGGGTTGCCTGCCTTCTTCCGCCAGGACTCGAAAGCATCCATAGGAGGACCGACGTGACCGAAGCCGTAGCCATACGCATACTGCTGGATGGTCAGATTGGAGGGATTTCGCACCAACTGATCCCAAGCGGAGAGGTGCTTCAGGAAATCTTCGGTGTTTCCGATCAGCAGGGCATGCCGGGCCCTCAGCATCTCCATCAGACTGGCCTGAGCGCCGGTAAAATCCACTTTGTTCAAGACGGCCATCACTCGCGAGCAGTCTGCGATGCCGATCTTCGGCTGACTGCCTTCCTCGAAAGCCCGATACGACATCTGGATTGCCAAGTTCAGCGCAAGACCGCGCGCTTGCTCGTCTTTCCAGTCGGTGGGCTTGATCGCTTCCATGAACGCTGGGTTGTCCGCGGGCCACTCTCCCCTGTCCCAGCGCAACTGCATCTGAACCAGCAATGGGAGTGGCGTTTTCAGCAGAGCCTCCACTTCTTCAGGTTTCCCCTGCCTCTGTTGGCCGGACTCGACGAGCAGCACCACACCAAGCTGGTTGCCCGGATGGCTGCGGATGAATTCCCACCAATTCTGCATTCCCGATCGTTGAGAGGCCTGCGAAAACGTCATCGCCTCGCGCCATTGCTCAGGAGTCGCGACCGCCAACTCTGGAACGGCTTGGGAAATCTTCGCCCAGATTTCACCGCCGCGCTCCATCGCCAGCCGGGATAGATGTGCTTTGACGATGATCTGCGCCTCGGCCAGGGTTCGTGGGACTTCCAGGCTGGTAAAGACACCGGGCATCAATTCCTCCCGTCCGCTATGGAGTTGGAGAAACTGGGAGAATTGCTGGCGGTTTGAGCGGTATCCCAAATCTGCCCGCTGCGGCGTTTCCGCTGGGTCGGCAGGCTCGTTGAGCACACGGCGGAAGGCCTCGACAGCCTCCATCTCACGACCATCCGCATCGAGCAGCATTCCACGCACGAACTCCAGCCGCGCGGTGCGTTGCGATGGCTCCACTGCCGAAAGCAGGCGGATGGCCTCCTCGACATAACCGCGCGAGGCAAGATCACCGGCGCTTTGTTCCAGCGCTCGCAGGTCGATGCCCTTTTCCCCGGCCAGCGCCTGCATGTCGCGCATGCCGCCCTCGATGTCGCCGAGCCGAATCTTTGCCTGAGCCAGACTTCGCGCCGAGTCAGGGCCAGGAGCGATCCGCGCCAAGGTGGCGTGGCGTTCCAATGCCCGCGCCGTTTCACCAGATCGCTCCTCAAGCGTGGCGAGGGCGGAAATGATGGCGGCATCGCGTGGGGCGTTCGTCGCGGCGCGTCGGAGAAGATCGAGCTCCGACCGCGAATCTCCACGTGCCTTTGCCAGTTCCGCCAGTGCCATCAAGGGTCCCGGCGAAGCGGGATCGCGACGCGCCCTTTCCTCGAAGCGGGCCTGCAACTCATCGAGCTGCTGGCGTTCCTTCGAGACCTCCAGAATCTGCCGCAGCCAGCCGGAGCGCACCGACTCGTCCTGCGAGCGATCATGACGCTTCCAGGCGAATTCAAGCGACTCTCGGGGATCAAGGGCTTGCTGAAGTGCGGCGAACAAGCGACGCGCCACTTCCTCATTGTCCTCAAAGCGAGCCGCTGCCCGCCGCAGGAGCTGGGTGGCCTCGGGAAGCTTGCCGAGTTTTTCCAGAATGCCTGCCTCGAACAACCACGGACCCGTCTGATCTGGCACCCGCGTGCGCCAGGACTGGGTCACGGCCAGCGCACCTGTTAGATCGCCCGCCGCGAGCTTGGCTTCCGCCAGTTCGCTGAGAAAAAGCGGGCCGCGTTCACCAGGTCGCGCTTCCATCATCGCCACCACTTCCGCCCAGCGACCCAGCTCACGAAGCAGGGCCTGGCGGACCGGGCGCTCGAGTTCATCGCCCTCGCGAATCGCAGGCAGGGGCTTTCCGGTCGAGGCCAGCCATGCCGCACGCAGACAGCGGTCTGCTGTTTCATCGCCGAGATCCTTGATGGGATACGGGGTGGTGGCCGAGGTGCGGAGCCAGCCTTTCGCCGCAGCGGTCAGTTCATCCAGACGCTTCGCGGATCTTGCCAGCTTCAGGTAAATCGCGCGCGCCTCGTCGGCCTTCTCCTCGGTCATCGCGAGGTCCGCCAATGCGGCCTCGTAACCCGGCTCCGCCGAAAACTTCTCACGAGCCCCTAACAGAATTTCTCGCGCCGCCGCACGCTCGCCTGCTGCGGCCAGCATTTGGGCCGCCTCCATCCGGTCCAGCGCCACGTCGCGCGCACCGAGCTGCTTCCAGGCCTCGAGTGCCTGCTTGTCACGACCGGCCGTCTGCAAGTGCTTTGCCAAGAGTCGCAGCGCCAGCGCACCCTGTTCACCAGCCGCCTCCTCGCGCCAGATCCGCTCCGAACTTTCCGGCAGTCCATAGCGGGCATAAAGGCTCGCCAAGCCCACCCGCTTTCCTGGCTCTGCTGCGGCCAGCACGTCGTCCAGCGCGCGCTTCAGCTCGTCCTTTTTCTCGAGTCGAAAGGCCAGCTCGGCCAGCCGCAATCCGGCAGCTTCGGTCTTCTCCTTGGCCGCGAGTTCCGCGCACTCGTCGTAGGCCTG
>JAIYDT010000416.1 GCA_027487355.1 Verrucomicrobiaceae bacterium | reverse complement strand
TCTTCGGACCCGACGAATGCCTCGTGAATGGCCGTGAGTTCGGGAGGACCCGGCTCTTCCTCGCCTTCATCGTAGTCGATGTCGTCGAGCGATTCCTGGGGATCCTCGCTGAGGAGGGCGCCTTCCTCATAGGCATCCGTGACGGCTTCGCGCGTCTCGTCCTCCGCAAGGTCGAGGCCTTGCTGGACCATGGTGAGGTTCGGCTCCTCGTTCACATAGGGAGGAGCCGTGGCGGAAATGGGGCTCGCCGAGGCAAGCGTGACGGGATCGATGGGACTCATGGTGGGCCTGGGTTCTGGGAACTCCTTTGCAGATGGTGATCCAATCCGCCCGCCCTTGATGGATGGACCATTCCCGGAAAGTGGCCGAAACCAAACCGAGCGACTTGCACGGCCAACCACCGCGCGGCGTTGCGGAATGACCCCTGTTGGAGGGACCCCACCCTTTCCTTACCGATTGGCCTCCTTCCCTCATAATCCCCTTTGCAAGAACCGCTGACCGCTCGGCAACAATTCTAGGCAGCCTTGAAATCCACAGAAATCCAATCGAGGGTGGCTCAGGCGCCCCTCCCCCGCGAAGCCCTTGAACTGTGGCGGGAAGTCAAGCGCAGCAATGCCGATGGCGAAGGAGATGGGAGATGGGAGGAAATGGAATTCGGTTGAAACCGCGGGAGATCATGCAAAAAGGGCGAATGATCGAGTTGCTGTTTCTCGACCTTTCCTGGCTTTCATGCGTTGGGATCTAACGCCGGGAACGAACTCGTGAGAGTATGAGATATCCAGCCCCGTAAAAGATCAGTGAAGTCATCACTCTGGCAGTGAGGCTGACTTCGGGAACTCCAGGAACACGGGCCGGTGAGCCGAAAACTCTGTCGAAGTTCAGGATTAGAAACAAGATGAGGAACAGGCAGGCGTGCTTCAAGATCCGCCATCGAGACTTCCTCGAAGGCGGGATCGCGTCATGTGCCTTCGGTGCAGCGGAGGGATTGCTCATCTTTGGTCTTTCTGCCAGGCGTCGAAGCGCTCCCGACCCGACCTTGATGGCGGCCAGCGCGATTCATGGGCAAGCCTCTACCACCTGAGACGCCACGTCACAAGGACGCTGAAAGAGGCCGGTCAGTCGCGTCCCGGTCGGCGATTCCGGGGGAAGATCTCAGTTCTCGGGCAGGCCCTTGAGGATTCTGCCCGAGCTGAAGATATCTTGTTCGGGCGGTGGGGCCAGGCTCACGGCATCGACCACATGGAGGATGCTGGTTGGCTCTCTTCCCGGGGAAATCGTAATCACCTTGATACGCTCTCCCTCCACACCGCGTGCCGAGTAAAAGAAGCCAGTGTCCTCCCTCCCGTCTGCAAGCTCCTTGAGGTAAGCCCGAAAGGCAAAATCCATGGATCTGGTGGTGCCCTCAATGAACATGGTCGCGGTGGCGGTGCTCTTTGTATCGCGCCTGATCCTAGCGACGCGCATCTCGTTGACCTCAACCTTCAATTCGCTGATTGGCATCCGAACCGCAGATTGTGCCAGGGGCGCCCCATGCTTCAGCTCCTGGATGCTCTCTTCGTAGTCGCGCTGTGCCTCAGCAATCTCCTTCGCCCGTCCGAGCATCCGAGGAGCCACGAGGGTGTGGTAAATCGTGGTGGTCAGCAGAAGGGTTCCGATCACACCCCACCAAATGGGTCGTCGCCTGATGATGGTGCGGATCGTTTTCACAACGTGAACGTGATGGCAGCTTCACCAGTGGAAACGACGGGTGGACGGGAAATCCACGCAGCAAGCGTCGGCTGAGGGGCCTTGGTCGAAGAGTCCTTATTCATCAGAGCCATCCGAGTTCCTCCTGACGTTCGCGATACACGATTCCGAGAATCCTGGCATTGGTCATCAAGGTATAAACTCCCACAAATGCCAGAACGATAAACTTGATCATGAAGAGTCCTGACAACGCAGATTCGATTGCGGACTCCGCGAAATAAAGCAGGCAGAGCATGAACACGGCAAACCAATAGAGCCATCCGGCGCGAAAAATCGCGGGGATGACGATATGTGGACTGAGCGCTGCTGTGTAACCCAGCACGACGACCGCGAGCATGGCCATCGGGAAATAGATGACCCCGAACCCAAGCAGCCCATAAGCGACAAGTGGCTTCGCATGGTCATCCCCGGCCCAGAACAGATACCCGATCATCGGACCAAATGAAACAAGTCCGACTGCGAAAATCTGGAGCATCGGCAAAATGATGTCCTGGAAGAGATTGGCCGTGTCCGGAAACTCCGGAGCTTCCTTGCCCCCCGTGGCCGACGACTGGATCATCTGAAAGTAGATCGCACAAAAATAGCCGCTCAACAACAAACCCGCAATCGGACCTGCCAGCGGCGCGATACCAGCCAACTTGGCAACCAGTGAAAGAGCCACGCATAGAATGAGAACGTATTTACCGCTGCCGCGATAGGCATAGGTGAGGATGTCCTGCAAGATGTTCATTCGTATGGCAAACATCTAGCTCATCCACGTCGGGGACGGAAGCCCGAATTCAAACTGGAGCTTTAGCCGCCCTTGATTGGAGTGTCTTGTGTCTTCTGATCTTGTCTGAGGGTGCGCTTTTGATTGAGTCGAATGACCAACCCATTGCGCTGCGCCTCGGAAGTATTGAGAATGACCGAGCCAATCGAGTGATTGTCCTGGATCAATAGGGTCGCGGGCCAATTCACCTTCGCGCTAACTGCAAATCTCCCATCCGAATCCGTCTCCGTCGCACCTACGATTCCAAAGGTGTCCACTGGCAGCAGGCTGAACACCGGTCTTTTCGAATGCACCCAGACAGTCGCTTGATCGACTGGCTTCCCATTCGTCCCAGAAATGGCCTGGCCCGCAAAAGTGACCTTGGCCGGATCATCCAGATAAATGACACAACCATTCAAACCGAATGTGCCAATGATGGCAATGGCAGTGACATAAGGAATCTTCATTGCTTGGCAGAACGTCGAGGTCTGGCAACCCGCTACCGGGAGCGTCTCTCCGACGCAGGTTGAGGTTTGTCGCCACCCTCCGACTTCGACCCGGGGCGGTCAGCGGGTTGGCCAGCGGCGGCCCTCTCGGCTTCTTGGGCCTGAGGGCGGACGAAGAAGGCCGTGAATTGAGTGACCCACATCTCCAGCCTGGGCGACTCGGAATCTTCAGTATTGAGGAATGCAGTGATCTCCACGCTCCCAAGTCTTGGAAGCTCCATCCATACTGAGTAGCAGGGATGGGATCCGGCAACCAGAGCTTCAAGCGACTTCACCTCTTTGAACAGCTCAAGAGTCTGATCTTTCTTGAATCCGTTCTCCGCGAGAAACCTCGCCACTTGATCGGCTGGCAACTTCAATGTGACTCTGGCGGTGTTGCCATGCCATTGGGCAAGAACGGTGGGCGACCGGTCAATGATTCCCGGCCATAAGAGCACACCCTGCGAAGCCTCAACAGTCCCGCGATTCGCTTTGATACGAAGGCAATCAATCACGTAATCAAGCGGACTCTCCTCCACACCGAAAAGCGGCATCGCGAGGCTCAGGAGAAGAGTTGGGGTTCGGATCATTTCTTGCAACGATGAGCTCATGCACCCCTACCAGCAGAGGCGCAAGTCGATGACGGGTTTGAGGTTGAAGTCATCAAAACAAGGCGGCTGGCAAGGTTTGTCAAGGCGCTGCTTGTAGGGCATCTGGTTCTCTTGATATGCTACTTTCGGAATCTGGGTGCAATGAATCCTGCGGCAACACCGACGAAAAGTGACCAGATGATCGCGTGAAGCAAACTTCCGCCATAGGCAACCGCGAGAGGCGTCCAGATCCATAGAACCACCTTCCATACGCTCGCCGAAAATCCAACATCTTGAGTAAAGGATCCCATCCCCGTTGCGAACGCAAGCCCGCCCAGAATCGCAGTGACGATCAAGTGCAGCAAAAAGGCCACGAAGGACCAGTTGAATGAGAAAACCGAATAGTGGGTTGGATCGTCTCTCATGGGATGGGTTCTTCCTAACGCTGAGCGTATGAACCTCGGCTAGCGGGGCCGGAGGGCTATCGCGGGGTAGGGATTGGAATTACGGTAAATCATCGCAGGAGAGCGGTGAGCAGGGATTGTCAGGGTGTGTCTTGTGGGCTCCTCTTGTATTCTTGGTAGAGCTGAATCAAGGTCTGGTCAGCGTCCAATAAGGAAACAGTGAAATACTCGCCTTTACGAGGATAAACCTCATACATATCATGAACGCGCTTGATCGCCAATAGTTGAGATGGAAGTCCCTCGAAGACACAACTGCCATTTTTGGTAATATTGAAAAATCGTCCGTTTGTCGTAACCTCCCAGCGATGTTCAAACTCTTTGATTCCTCTGTAAATTGACACCACACCTGCAATCATCCAAATAGAGCTTATCAAACGATGATCCGGTGCCAAATCTGGCCGGAATAAAAAATAGGCTATCGCTAGCCCAACTTGGAGGGTTCCAAGTAAAACCAAGCGCCAGAAGCTCGATGTGGGCTTTATTGAAATCTTCATTTATTGCCGAACGTCGAGTGATCCTAAGCCTGACCGGAGGCTAGGCTTCGACTGTGGGTTTAAGGGTGTGGTGGTCATGACGGCTGGAACTCAAGGCTTGTCAGGAGTTAGGAGTGACGTCTTGTTCGCTTTTTTGGATTCAATGTAGATGTCAAAATCGAGCTTGATTCCTCGGTTCCCAAGTGCGGAGAGAACCTTAGGAGAGAGACTGAAACCCTCATTCCATTGCTGGAGAAAGATACCGCAGAACAGATCAGTTCGGAATCTCGAAACCAGGTCGTGCCACACTGAAAGATCGGCAGAAACGCGTCCTAGCAAACGATGAATCTGTCCATCAAGGTCACCCGGGCAGCATCCGTTCTCCTCTAGCAACCATTTGCCCCTGGGCGCAACGTGCTCGCCACCGTCGGTTCGATGACGGATAATCTCTCCTCTCTTCTGTGATGAGGTCGGAAGGCAACATAGAAGTCGGGTGATCTCATCAGGTTCTAGATCATCGCCGAACAAGCGGAGTGACGCACAGGATCTGTAAAGTTCTGCCATACGTACTTTCTACCGATCAGCGATTGTTTGTAGGATCCCAACTCCGAATTTCAAGTGGTCACTACTTGAGCGCAGAATGTCGGAATTCCTTGATTTGACAACGAATTTCGGGAGCCACGGGCCACAGAACGGACCGTTCAGTGGCAGTTCCCGGCTCGGGACCTGCCCAGGATGATATCACGGTGGAAAGTGCCCGGGATGGGCGGCGGTTTGGGAACTCCTTCATGGCTGCGAGACACGGGCCATTTTTCGCAGAGTCGCAGAGGCAAGATGAGGTCGCCGGCTCTGATTCATGCGGAGTTTTCACCAACCTCAGCGCTTTCTCCGGGCCTTGCGGAAGGAATGGGTGGTCATGATCACAGGCTTCGGCTTTCAGACAGCTTGTTGGGGAGCGAGGGCGACGCCTCTTGCGAAAGTGCCAGGTTCCCAAGG
>JAIYDT010000606.1 GCA_027487355.1 Verrucomicrobiaceae bacterium | reverse complement strand
TCTGGAGGAGCTGGGTGCAGCCTGGAAGAAAGCGAACGAGGAAAGACTCGAGAAGCAGTAGTCGGGAACGGATTGCGGACTGGAGATTGGACGATCCATTTCAATCTGAAAGGGCTCAGCCCTCACGGACTCACATTCTTGAAGTTCCCTGATCCTCAAACGCCATCCCTGAACAGAAGCTTCCAGAGTCGCTCTCACTCCTTGCTCAGCCCTCGCAACTTGAGCCTACCTAACCGGTGCGTATTCATTGTTCCGTTTGCGTTACATTCGGGGCGTTGCTTTGAACATCTCCCAAGATGGCATCGAAACCGACAAGCGAGCCATGTCCCCCCAGCGAAGCCAAACGGCACCACTCCGACGGAACATCGTCCTACCGTGAAGAAGTGGCCGAGGACTGCCACGGTGTAGTCGACCAGCTGGATTCTGAGTCCGATGGCATTTCAAGGACGGGGCCAATCGAATTCTCGGGCATGTGAGAAAAACTGACTGACTGACCTGAACAGCGGACGTCAGAACAGTACTTACTTAATTGGTGCGTGACGCATTTGCGTCACATGACAGATCCCTCAAAGACCACTATTTTTGGCCGAATCGATTCATGCCCCAACACTTTCTGCGGTCCTTCTTGTGTGTCACTTTCTTCCTCAGTGCCCGAAAGTCCAGACGCGACCATCCCGAAATCCGACTCTTTCCATGGATGCTAAAGGTGGTTCTTGCATTTGCTTGGGTCGCACCGATGTCGCTGGTCGCCGAATCCACCAAAAAAGGTATCATTGAGAATTCCAACTGGTCCGGCTCGGACGACCTTGGGCGCAAACTTCCGAGCTTTGAGGAAACCGGCCCTCCGAAGGGTGGTCGCTACGTGGGCCTTTTTTACTCCCTTTGGCATAAAAACCTGAGGCACATGCCGGGAAACTTCAACATGACGGAGTTTCTCAAAACCCGCCCGGGCTTCATGGACTTCACCGCGCATCCACCCGGTGGTCCTGACTATCCTGAGTTCTATTGGGCGGAACCCCTCTTCGGGTACTACCGTTCCGCCGATCCATGGGTCATCCGCAAACACCTCGTCCTGCTTGCCGATGCCGGCGTGGACTACCTGATTTTCGACACAACGAACGCCCAACTCTACGACGAGGAGCTCACCCAGTTGCTCGAGATTGGGGAGGAACTGCAGGCGAAAGGGGTGAAGGTTCCCTTGTTCTCCTTTTTCCTCAATCATGAGTCCGAGTGGAAAGCCGAGGCTCTTTACAAGAATTGGTATCAACCTTGCAAACACGAGAGCATGTGGTTCCGGTGGGAGGGAAAGCCGCTGATTCTATCACCGATGCCCGCCGATGGAGCAAAGCTCAAGGAACCCTCGCTGCTACCCGCGGTCCAGGGATATTTCACATGGCGCCCGACTTGGGCATTTTTCGATAGCAAGAATGCTCCCACAATGTGGCGCTTCATGGATTCCCATCCGCAACACCCGGCACTGGGACCGGACGGCAAGGTCGAGCAGCTGTGTGTCTCCAAATCGTTGGGGGCTCCGCTCTGGACCAACATGAAAACCGCCAGCGTGAGCTGTGTGCCGGGATATGAGCCGGTCTATAACGACCAATGGATTTCCAAAGACGCACCCCGAGGTCTTTTTTTCGAGGAACAATGGAAAGTGGCGAATCAAGTCGGCGCGCCGATGTTGATGGTCACCGGCTGGAATGAGTGGACTGCGGCCGTTTGGGAGACTCCCGACGTGGTCTTCATGAATCGCAAAACGGTCGCTGGCCAAGGACACATGGTCGATCAGTTCAACATGGAATTCAACCGGGACATCGAACCGATGAGCGGTGGCTACCGTGACAACTACTATTGGCAGTTTGTGTCCAACATGCGGCGTTACAAAGGAATGGCTCCACCACCCGCGCCATCGCCACCCAAAACCATCGACCTGGAACAACCCTCAGAATGGGCTGCTGTGACCCCTGTTTTCAGTGACGCCAATGGGGATGTGGCGAATCGAGCATGCGAGGCCACCGTGCCGGGAATCCGATACGCGGACGAAAGCTCGCGCAATGACCTCGTACTTGCCCAGGTGGCCCGTGATGAAGAATCCCTGTTCTTTCATGTCCAGACCGCTTCCAATCTCACACCAGCCACCGATGAAAACTGGATGATGCTTTACCTTGATGCCGATGCCAACCCCGCCACCGGATGGCATGGCTACGACTTCCTCGTCAACCGCAGCCGTGAGGGAAACACCTGCTCTCTCGAGCACTATAAAGCGGAGTCCAAGACCTGGAAGAAGGTCGCCATGGTGCCTTTGCGATGGTCGGGAAATCAACTCGCCATATCGATACCACGGCAAATCTTAGGCGTCGGCGCGGCAGCTGGGAAATTGAAGTTTGATTTCAAATGGGTAGATCACATTGATCCATCCTCAGATGTAATTGCCTTTTATGAAAATGGAGATGTGGCTCCCAATGCCCGCTTCAACTACCGTTTTACCGAACCCTGAATGCGCCCCCGCATTTGATGATTCGAAATCCTGTATGAAACATCCATTGAGCCGGCGTAGATCCCCTGGCGGCATCGAGCCATTTGCTGCCGCGCATCTTGCGAGGAAAGCGCGCTCGACTGGAAGTTCTGAAAGGCGGCAGCACCCTCCTGAAATCCCAACCCTGCGAAGTAATTGAAAGCTTCTTTGCCGATTTCTCTTCTTTTTGGACTATCCGTTACGGTTGTTGGAGCTCATGCCGACGAATCAGCGCGAGCACCAAAGATCGAGTTCAATCGTGACATCCGTCCGATTCTTTCAGACGCCTGCTTTCACTGCCACGGCCCGGACAAGAACACTCGCGAGTCAGGTCTCCGGCTTGATCTTCGCGATGAGGCCTTGAAGGAGTCCAAATTGGGCGAGCGCCCGATTGTGCCGGGTAAACCAGAGTTAAGCGATCTCGTCCGGAGAATCCTCACGGACGACACGGATGAGCAGATGCCTCCACCCAAGGCGCACAAGGTGCTGACCGCTGCGCAGAAAGAAGTTATTAGAAACTGGATCGCCCAGGGTGCGGAGTATCAGATGCATTGGGCGTATCTACCGATCCAAAGGCCACCCGTTCCTACGCTGGCTCCTCACCCGGTGGACGCATTCATTCGCCAACGTTTGGCCTCGGAAAATCTGCAAGCGGCCGAAGAGGCGGACAAGGTCACGCTGATCCGCCGCGTGACGCTCGATCTGATCGGACTGCCACCCACCCCGGCCGAGGTGGATGCTTTTGTCAATGATGCTGCGCCCGGAGCGTATGAACGGGTGGTGGACCGCTTGCTGGCCTCGCCGCACTATGGCGAGCGCATGGCCGTGGACTGGCTGGATGCCGCCCGCTATGCCGATACCAACGGCTATCAGGTGGATCGCGACCGTACGCCATACGCCTGGCGCGACTGGGTGATCCGGGCGTTCAACGAGAACAAACGCTTCGATCAGTTCACCATCGAACAAATCGCCGGCGATCTGCTTCCGAATGCGACTCTCGATCAACGGATCGCCACCGGTTTCAATCGCAACAACATGACCAACGAGGAGGGCGGTGTGACTCCAGAAGAGTTCCTGGCCGAATACACCGCGAATCGCGTGGAAACGACCGCCACGGTATGGCTGGCCCAGACCTTCAACTGCACCCGTTGCCATGACCACAAGTTTGATCCCTTGACTCAGCGCGATTTCTATAGCCTGAAGGCCTTCTTTCACAACGTCTCGGAGAAGGGTGTTGGAGATTACAGTGGACCCGCAAACGTGAGCAGTCCGCCCGTCCTCGCATTGCCAACCCAGGAAGACACGGCGCGGATTGCGGCGATCAAAGCGGAAATCGAGACAACCCAGCTGGATCAGAGTCCGGCGGCGGTAGATCGGCTCGCGGCGCTCACGAAGTCCCTTGCTGAAACCGAAGCCGCCATTCCGGTGACGCTGGTGATGGACGACGCCACGCCGCGCGACACTTTCATTTTGCTGCGCGGCGTATTTGACAAGCCCGGTGAGAAAGTCACCGCCGCCACGCCCCTCGTGCTGCTACCGATGCGCGATGATCTTCCTCGCAACCGCCTCGGACTTGCGCGCTGGCTGGTCGACCCCGCCAATCCGCTGCCTGCCCGCGTGACAGTCAATCGTTTCTGGCAGATGTTGTTCGGCATCGGTCTGGTGCGCACGGCAGAGGATTTCGGATCACAGGGAGAGCCACCGAGTCATCCGGAACTGATCGACTGGCTGGCGTCGGAGTTCATTTCAAGCGGTTGGGATATGAAAGCCATGATCCGCTTGCTGGTCACTAGTGCGACCTATCGGCAAAACTCGAAGCTCACGCCAGCAGCCCACGAGCGGGATCCGGACAACCGCTTGCTCGCGCGTGGCCCACGCTTCCGCTTGCTGGGTGAATTCGTTCGCGACCAGGCACTCGCCGCCAGCGGCTTGTTGGTGGAGAAAATCGGGGGTCCCTCGGTGAAACCCTATCACCCGCCCGGGCTCTATGAGCAAGTGGTCAATCAAAAGGACAATCCTGAGGCCACCTACGCTCAGGATCATGGCGAAGCCCTCCATCGCCGCAGCCTTTACACCTATTGGAAACGATCGGTGCCTAACCCGGCCATGCTGCTCTTCGACGCGCCGTTCCGCGAGACCTGCACTCTGCGACGACCGCGCACAAACACGCCGCTTCAAGCGCTCAATCTCCTCAATGATCCGACCTATGTGGAAGCCTCACGGCTCTTGGCACAGCGGATGTTGGTCGAAGGGGGAGAATCCATCGAATCGCGGCTCACCCATGGATTTCGTCTGGTCACGGCGCGCATTCCGAACCCTGCGGAGATGACGATCCTGAAATCATCGTTAGAGCGCACTCTGCGTGAATTTCAGGCCGACCCGGCAGGTGCCGAAGGTTTACTGAAAGTCGGCGAAGCCACCACCGATGCCAAGCTGGATATGGCATCACTGGCCGCATACACCATCTTGGCAAGCACGTTGTTAAATCTCGACGAGACCGTCACAAAGGAATAGCCCGTCATGAATCCGAATCCATTCCTCGATATGACCCGCCGCCAATTTCTTGGCCGTGCGGGCAGCGGCATTGGCGCAGCGGCGCTGGCGTCCTTGCTGAACCCTCAGTTGTTCGCCGCGCAAGGCAGTGCGGGCATTCCCCATTTCGCGCCGAAAGCGAAACGCGTGATCTGGCTTACCCAGGCCGGCGCTCCTTCACAGCTCGATCTGTTTGATTACAAGCCGGGGCTGCGGGAGCAGTATGACAAGGACCTGCCTGATTCGGTCCGCAATGGTCAACGTGTCACGGGGATGACTTCGGGCCAGGCGCGCTTCCCCATCGCACCTTCGATTTTCACCTTCAAACAATATGGCCAGGCCGGCCATTGGTTGAGCGAGTTGCTGCCCCATACCGCACGCCTCGCCGACGACCTGTGTATCATCCGCTCGATGAACACCGAGGCCATCAATCATGATCCAGCGATGACGATGTTGCAAACCGGCAGTCAGGTCGCCGGTCGGCCTTCTTTCGGCTCTTGGATGTCTTATGGCCTCGGTTCGGACAACGCCGATCTGCCAGCGTTCGTGGTCATGATTTCCCGGCCAAGCGGCAAGGGCAACGCGCAGCCTCTGCACGAACGCATGTGGGGTTCGGGATTTCTTTCGCCCCGCTATCAGGGGGTTCGTTTCAGTCCCGGCAAGGATCCGGTTTTGTTTCTAACGAACCCTCCCGGCATCACCAACGACCGCCGCCGTGCGATGCTGGATGACGTCGCAGGTCTGAACAAGATCAGGCTCGATTTCCATCAGGATCCTGAAATCCAGGCGCGGATCGACCAATACGAGATGGCTTTCCGCATGCAGTCATCCGTCCCGGAGCTTGCTGATCTGACAAAAGAGCCCGCGTCCGTCTTTGATCGCTATGGCCCGGAATCGCGCAAGCCCGGCACCTATGCGGCGAACTGCATTCTCGCCCGCCGCCTTGCCGAGCGCGGCGTCCGTTTCATCCAGCTCTATCACCGCGGCTGGGATCAGCACGGCGATCTGCCCCGTGACATCCGCACCCAATGTTATGACACCGACCAGCCAAGCGCCGCCCTTGTCGAGGAATTGAAGGAACGCGGCCTGCTGGAAGACACCCTGGTCATCTGGGGAGGCGAATTCGGTCGCAGTGTCTATTCGCAAGGCCAGCTCACCGCGACCAATTACGGGCGGGATCACCACCCGCGCTGCTTCTCGCTCTGGCTCACCGGCGGCGGAGTGAAGCGCGGCACGGTCATCGGCGAGACGGATGACTTTTCCTACAACATCATCAAGGACCCGGTGCATATCCACGACCTCAATGCCACCGCGCTCCACCTGCTAGGTATCGACCACACCCGCCTGATCGTCCGCAACCAAGGCCGCGACTACCGGCTCACGGACGTCCATGGGACAGTGATCCAGAGTGCACTGGCCTGAGATATCTCCGACTGCCCTTCGGTGGGAATAGCCCGTGCCAACACTCGATGGGAGAACACCCTAATGCGCTGCATTTCAACATTTGAGAAACCTCCTCATTCAAGCAACCGAAACCCATGGAATTCCTTTGTCCCAGCTGCCAGATGCAATTGAAGGCTCGAGCCCGAGCAGGCAGGTCAGATCGTCCGCTGCCCGAGCTGCAACTCCCGCCTTCAAATCCCGGCCAACATGCCGGACTCCGCCCTCACCAGGCCGGGAGCCGTCAACCGCACCACCGCGCGCCATGGCTGGAAGGAAACCGATCCGACGAATCCGAACATGTTCGTCAGTCTTGGACTCGGCCTCGGCCTGCTCGCGATCTGATATCTGATCCTGCTGCCATTCAAGCCCGCTCCGGACAAGTTCAATTCCGCCTAAACCACGATGGAGTTCCTGAAGCTACCAGTGACTGGAGCGGGTGAGGGGGACCTGAGAATATTCTAAAAGAATTGACATGAACTTCCAATGATATGGCAAAACGCAGACATGGCCAGGAAGCCGAGCTTCCGTTCGTGGCACTGATGGACACGATGACCAACGTCGTCGGCGTCCTCACCATCGTGCTCGTGATGATGGGCATCAGCATCGCCCATTCCGTGAAGAAGATCCTGACCGATCTCCCCCCTGCGACCGCTGCCCAGGTGGCGGAGGCCCAGGCTTCTATCGACAAGACCAAGGCCGAAATGGCGGCCAACGAGCAAAAGCTGGCCTCTCTATCCAGTCTCCCAAACAAGGGCGATATCGAAGCTGAACTCATTCGTCTCGAATCCCAAGTCAAGGAGAAGGACATCAAACTGTTCGACCTGGCCGTGCTCGGCAAGGAGCTGAGTTCAAGATCCGACGAGCGTTCCCAGAAGGAGGCGGAACTCTCTGCCCTGATCACCGAGCGCGACCGGCTCAAAGCCCTGCTCGATACCACCCCGGTGCCGGAAGCTCAGGAATCGAAGTTTGTCCGCATTCCCAACAGCCGTGATCTTCCCAAGGACGCGAATATCTACTACTGTTATGTCCGCGCGGATCAGGTGTATTTTGTCGATGTCATCTCAGCGAAAGAGAGGGTCATGGGCGAGTTCAAGCGCGAGGAGCGCAACCTGATCAACCAGCGCATCAAGGTTCCAAGAGCCAGGGACCGCATCATTTATGACCAAATGAAGGTTGTGAACCTGTTCGCCGGCAAGCCGATGGAGGTCCGGGGCCAGAAGATCTATGTGCCATTGAACAAGACCTGGACCGGCCTCGTCATGTGCATCGATCTGCCAAAAGGCAATGGCGACGCCTCGCTGGC
>JAIYDT010000407.1 GCA_027487355.1 Verrucomicrobiaceae bacterium | reverse complement strand
TACCGCTCCCGATACGGCTGTCCTTTCGGTTCCGAACAACCAAGGGGGACGAGCCAGATGCTTTGCAGGTCGGAAGCTCCAGGTTCATACCGCCTCTTCCCTGGCACCAAACACTTTTCGATGGGAGGAGCAGGACACGACGTTTATTCTTACATGCTCTCGGGAGCAGATCTCCCGACTTCTCGCGGGAGTGGCGGATATTGAGAAAGGCGAAGGTGACTGCAGTATGAGAGGTGACGGTGACCAGGCCTTGTGGTTCTGGTGGCAATCATCGTCATCGGACACCAATGAAGACGAGTTGAATAGGTCCGCGCGTCCATGTCAGTCGCGCTCCCATTGACGTTCCACTTTCTAATGTTGCCTCCCGGCATTCCGTCGTCAGACAGCCTCTGAAGACGGAGTTGAAGATGGAGTTCAAACGACTTCGGGTGGGTTTCAAGGAGCGGGGATAAGGCCGAGGATGTTCCATTCAACGGCTGGCAACCCTTCTGCTTGCATTCGGGCTTCCATTCCCACCGAGGATCATCTAGCCACTCCGAAGTGCATGAGCTGGAAATGCGAGAACTGCGGCGAACTGAACGACTCGATTGCCCACCGAGCCTGTTGGAAGTGCAAGAAACCGCGGTTCGGACCCGATCCGGTGGAGATTCCATGCTCCACAACGATGGAGATCCCCGGGCGCCTCGTCCTTGAGTCCAAGGGCTTGGTGTTTGGTGAAGCGATTCTCGGAGCGAACATTTTCCGAGACCTCCTTGCCGGGGTTCGAGATATTGTGGGAGGTCGGTCTGGAGCCTATGAATCCAAGTTGCGGGAAGGACGTGATGTTGCGCTGACTGAGATGATGCAGGAAGCCAGGGCGATTGGAGCAGATGCAATCATCGGGGTCGATGTCGATTACGAGACGGTCGGCCAATCCATGATGATGGTCTGCGCGTCGGGAACCGCAGTCACTCTTCAGAAGACATCGTAGCTCAAGTCATCCCTGGCAACCGGTGGGATCGTCCCCTGTTTGATTGGAGCTTGATCCCGGAGCTGCCAACACTCACCTGCAATGAGAACCATCCGTGAAGACAGCGCCCATCAAGTTCTCGTTCGGTTGGTGCATGAATGGGTTTTTGATGTATCTCGAGGTTCGTAACGCATGAGTCAGGATCATCTGGTATCGGTCAACGTCCATGATGGCTTTCTGCCCATCTTCGCCCCGATCTTCATGGAGCACTACGGATCCTCTTCGATCTTCGTTCGAACGCTCGCAGACTGTTTCACCCTTCGTCTTGCGCGGGTTCTGGAGAAGCAAGGCAAGCTCGAGAGTCCGGAGTTGGTGGCCCGACACTCAACAAACCAAGCGGTCGAACGATTGGAGCAGTGGCTTTCGACCGTTGACGGAGCCAACAGGACGGCGATGCAGGAAGCCCTGGGTCTCCTACCGCTGGGTTCGATGGCGTTGCTTGTCGAGAAGGAGTTCGGGGTGAGCGCTTCAAGCAATGGATGGAGTGGCTCGACGAGTCGGATTGATGAATCTGAACAGGAGTCCCTCGTGACGCTTGATCCTAGAAACCGCGAATGAACGCGAATGAACGCCAATAGAATACTGGAAATGAATGAATGATGAAAACCAAAGCGCTCACTCTTTTGATGAACCACCCGATTCACACCACTCATTGAAAATTCGCGTGTATTAGCCATTCGCGGTTTCTAGGGTTAAGGATCAGACATCTCCGACCCGCCTCTGGATCCAGCCGCCTTGGCCCCCCGGAGTCCCCAAGCCTCTCATCCCCGGCTGCCGAGCCTGGATTTCACACCCTGCATCGGGAGTTCGATGAAGCGCCAGCAGAGCCAGCCGAGCAGCCACGAGAGCAGGGCGAAGACGCTGATGCGGATAGCGAAGCCAAGGCCGTGATCGAACCACGGAGTCCACCACAGCCAGGGCAGGATCTTTCCGGCGAGCAGCGGCGCGAGGTTGTGGAAGAGATAAAGGCCGTAGGAAAGTCTCCCGAGGTGCTGGATGGCCGGGTGATCGAGGACCGCTCCACGCCAGCCACTGAAGCCCCGACTGGCCGCCGCGATCAGGCCGCAGCAGGCGATGGAAAGGAAGGTCTGCTGGAAGATGTCGAGGCCGGGAATCGAATGCCCCGCTTCGTTGAGCCCATAGAGAACCGCATACGCGAAGAAGCAGCGCCAGGCCGCGCGACGAAGCCCGGGGTGATCAAAGGCCAGACCGCGATGCACTGCGAGGGCCAGCAGACCTCCGAGGCCGAGATAATCGCAGGCATTGGTGGGCAGGAGGTCCGGCATCACGAGCCAGGTCTTCAGCATCGGCGAAAAGGACCGCGAGATCGGCGCGAGGGCCACGAAGGCGAGCATCGCGCCGGGGAGCCAGCGTTTCGGCAGCCACCAGATCACGAAGGGCCACAGCACATAGAACTGATGCTGCGCCGCCAGCGACCAGAAGTGCGCGGTGAAGTCCGGCCAACCTGTTAGAGCCATGTGGAGGTTGGAGCCTTGAAACAGATACCACGGCAGCGCCGACCGAACGTCCTGTGCGCCCATCAGCACGGCGAACAACACCGCCGCGTAATACGGCGCAAGGATCCGCAGGCCGCGACGGAGTTGGAACTGCTTCATCGCCGCGCCTTTCCACGGCTGGCCGCTGGCCTCGCCACGATCGCGATCCCGCAGCAGCGCACCGGTGATCAGATAGCCGGTGAGCACCAGGAAATAGAACAACCCGAGCTCGAAGGGAAATGGCCCGCGCAGCTCACGCGGCAGCCAATGGACACACGCCACCCCGAGCATCGCAAAGGCCCGGAGTCCATCGATCTGCGTCGCACGGCCTGCCATGTGGCGAAGAGAGGCAGGATCTCCGGCATCAGGCGAGCGTGGATTTTCAGAGGGTGAACCACGGATGAAGAGGATGGACACGGATGGATGAGAGTTTAGAAATCCTGAGTCATACCTCAGCGTCTTTGCACCTTTGCGTGATTCGAACCAATCGACCGCCAAGGTCATCCAATTGCAAATCCATGTACGTCAGAATCGAGAACCGGAAACAGGATTGGCCGATGTGGCGCAGGGTCGTGCCGAGTGTCCTGATTCTGGCGATTGCAATCTTCAGCGGGTTCAAGCACTGGTGGTTCCTCGCGATCATGTGCGCCTGCAATTCGTTGATCTGGCTGAACCAGCCTCGGCTGAGTGGCACCCATCGTATCTCCACCATCCTCCTGGACGTGGACCGGCTCGTGATCGACTACAAGAGCGGGAAGGAAATGGTCATCCTGATTGGCGAGATCGAGGCCGTGGTGAACCTCGCGAACAAGGTGGTCATCCGATTTTTCCGAAACGAGGAGGTCCAGCACTTCGAGCTGGCGCGTGCGGACTTCGACGAGGATTCCTGGCAGCAGATCCGTCGTCTCAAGACCCGGATCGGGATTTGAAGCCCCCTTCGATGTTGGACGTTCGATGTTCGATGTTGGACGTTCGATGTTCGATGTTCGATGTTCGATGTTCCACTCTCCCCCGCGCTTCTCCTCGACTCCCTGCGGTTTCCCGGCATGCTTTCACCGCTCCTTATGAAACCGAGGTTTTTCATCGCTGCCCTGGCCGTCACCGCGTCTTCCCTGCTCGCCCAAACCGATCCCGCCCGTGGCCCGGTGGAGTCGCCGGACAAGACGACGCAGGTCGATCCGTCACAGGCCGTCGAGGGGCAGGACCTGGATTGGTCGCTGATGAAGGTGCATGACAAGGATCATCCAGACCTCGCGGAGACCGGCCATCAGATCAAGCCGGCCGGACTTTCGATCCGCGTGGGCGGTCGCATCATGAGCATGGCCCTGGCGCGCGGCGGGAAGTTCCTCGTGGTGAAATCGAACACGCATCTCAGTGTGGTGGATACCGAGACCTTCCATGCCATCGAGCAGGTCCCCTTTCCCAATGACGCGGATGGCAAGGCCGATCGTGGCTCGATGCATGGCATCGCCGTGTCACCGGATGGCACGCGGATCCTTTTAACCGGCAATCTCCGACTGCTGCACCCCGCCACGCTCGACGAGGCAGGCCATCTGACCTTCGAGGCTCCGATCCAGCTCGGACCCAAGACCAAGACCACGAACCCGCTTGGCGTCGCCTTCACGCCGAATGGCAAGCGGGCGGTGGTCGCGCTTTCCGTGGCGAACGAGGTGGCCATCGTCGATCTCGCCAAGCGCGAAGTCACGAATCGCATCCCGGTCGGCGTCTGCCCCTATGGCGTGGTGCTGAGCCGCGATGGCAAGACGGCCTTCGTGAGCAATTTCGGCGGTCGTCGTGCGAAGGAAAACGACCGCACCGAAACCGTGGCCGGAACCGACATCGCGGTCGATGAGCGCAGCGTGGCCCTGCGTGGAACCGTTTCCGTGATCAATCTCAAGGCCGGTGAAGTCATCGCGACCATCACCACCGGCATCCATCCGGAGGAGATGATCCTTTCTCCAGACGGCAAGCAGTTGCTGGTGGTCGATGAAAGCGGTGATGCCGTTTCAGTCATCGACATCGCCACGCGGAAGATCGTGAGGCACCTCGGCGTGAAGCCCGAGCCGACGCTTCCCTACGGCAGCCTGGCCAACGGAGTCGCCGTGAATGACACCACGGTCTTCACGGTGAACGCGGGTAACAACGCGGTTGCCATGATCGACCCCGCAAAGCCGGAGAAGCCCTTCGCCTTTCTTTCCGCAGGCGGCTATCCTGGAGCCATCTGTGTGAAGGGCCAGGACGTCTTTGTCGGGAACATCTACGGCTATCAGGGAAATCTTCAGAAGATCACGCTTCCAGCCGATCCCGCGGAACTGACGAAACTGAGCGACGAGGCGCGCAAGGGCTTCCGTTTCTCGGAAATCGTCCGCTCGCAGATCAAGGCAATGACCGGAGCGGCGCCGAAGGCCATCCCTGAGCGGGTGGGCGAGCCTTCGCCGATCAAGCACGTTGTTTATATCATCAAGGAGAACAAGAAATACGATCCGGTGCTGGGAGACATCGGTCGCGGCAACTCGGATCCGAAGTTGTGTGAGTTCCCCCGCGCGACGACGCCGAACACGCATGCGCTGGTCGATGAGTTCGTGCTGCTGGACAACTACTATTGCAGCGGCGTGCTCTCCAGCGTGGGCCACCAGTGGACGGTCCAGGGCCTGACCACTCCCTATCGCGAGAAGGACTGGAACAACGCGCGCTCGCCCTATGATTTCGGCAATGATCCCCTCTCCTATGCCGGCTGCGGATTCATCTGGGACCACCTGCTGCGCAAGGGCATTTCGTTCCGCAACTTCGGTGAGATGGGCAACCTCAAGAAGCCCGTGAAGCCGCTGTGGCAGGATTTCTACAATCCATGGTCCGAGAAGAAGCCGGGGCCGGAGTATGTTTACGAATACAAGCTCGAAAGCCTGCGGAAGTACAGCGATCTCCGCTATCCCGGATGGGAAATGGCGATCCCTGACCAACTTCGTGCCGACGCCTTTCTGAAAGCCCTCGGCGAGTTCGAGAAAGCCGGCACCATGCCCGAGTTCACCATCCTCTATCTTCCCAACGACCACACCAACCATGCCCGCAAGGGCTGGCCGACTCCCCGCGCCTATGTTGCCGACAACGACCTCGCGCTCGGACGGGTGATGGAGGGCCTGACCAAGAGCCCGTTCTGGAAAGATATGGCAATCTTCTCGATCCAGGATGACCCGCAGACCGGAGCCGATCATGTCGATGGCCATCGCTCGTTCTGCCTGATCGCAAGCCCCTATGCCAAGCGAGGAGGCCAGGTGATCAGCCGCTTCTACAACCAGTCCTCGGTGCTGCACACCATCTGCCGCATCTTCGGCGTGCCGCCGATGAACCAGCTCGTCGCGCTGTCACCAGTCATGTCGGAGTGCTTCCAGGAGCAACCGGACTACACCCCCTTCACCTGCCGCACCTCTGATGTGGCCTTGAATGAAACCAACCCCGACCCCAAGGACGCGCCTAACAAGGCCCAGTCGATGCTGGCTCCGAAGACCTTTGATCTCGATTTCTCCGCCCCGGACCGCATCGACGACGAGGCCCTCGTCTTCAGTCGCTGGGTCTGGTCCACCACCCATGGCGACGAACCCTTTCCCGCCGCCTACTTCGGCCCACATGGAAAAGGACTGAAGGCGCTCGGACTGAAGCTGGATCCGAATGGGGTTGAAAAAGAAGAGGAGGAGGATTGAACTTCGAACATCGAACATTGAACGTTCAACCTTGAAGGAAGAGGTTAAAGGCGCAGAACTTCTTCTAACTCTTCACTTCGATGTTCAATGTTGAACGTTCGATGTTCAATGTTGAACGTTCGATGTTCGATGTTCGATGTTCATCAGGATGTCTCATACCGAACAAGCTTCACGCCAATCTCCCGGCCTCCGCAGGTCTCGCCTTGGAGGCTGACAATGGCGTGGCGGCCGCGGATTTCGGCGATGAGTTGCTTTGGTGTATCGTGGTCCTGCCACTTGCTGTCTTCGAGGTCCGCCGTGATCTGGAAGCCGTCGGCTAGGGAGGAAACCGAGTAGCGATAGGAAAGCACGGCGACGTTCAGGAAGGGGTCGCAGACATCGTGGAAAAGCCGTCGGTGGCCACGAAGAAAAGGCGCAGCGGGCACGACGTCCTGCCAGCTCACCTGGGGATCCTCGATGCAGGGCACGCGGGCCAGGGCGATCGCGAGCAGGGACAAGACTCCGCTGGAGTGGCCTTCGAAGGGCGTGGTATAGAGAACTCCTTCTGTTAGATGAAGGCTCAGCCGCTCATTGTGGGCAGCGGATTCGAGTCGGAAGCGGCCGCTTTCATCGAAGTCGAGCTGGATCACCTCGGTGCTGTCGCCGTTCT
>JAIYDT010000110.1 GCA_027487355.1 Verrucomicrobiaceae bacterium | reverse complement strand
TCGGGTCATGCGCTCATCCACCCCACCATTCACCGGCCTGCCCTGGCCGACGGTGGAGACGCGGCTTTCAACGCTGGTGAGGAATGCGGAGGCGACCTTGATCGAGATCACTCATCCGGATGCGGTGGTGCCAGTGATCGTGCCGGATCTGAAACCGCAGTTGGATCCGCGCGAGCGGGCTTGGGTGACGTGCATGGAGTCGGGCTTGATCGGCTATGTGATCGACGAACTCACCTCGCGTCAGCGTCCCACCCGTTTGCAGGCATTGGCCTTGAATGCCTACCGCGCGCTGGGTGCCTGCGGGCCATGGCGCAGGGCCGTGCAGGTGGGCAACCTCCCGTTTTCGACCACGCTGCGCTCGGAAACTGGAAACCGGGTGATCTGGGAGATCCTTCCTGCCCTCCGTGAGGCGATGCCGGATCGTCCGTTCGCCGTTCGCAACGTTTACCCGGCGCGACAGGAGCTCGCGATGCCGGACGACGCCTTCCTTCTTCCCGGGCGGCCGATTTATCGATTCGATTATGCCGACGGAAATCTCCCGGGACCCTCGAACTTCAAGCGGGATCTCAAGCTTCTCAACAATGGCGGGCTGATTGAGGTGAGCGACGACAAGTTTGACGAGGAGCTGATCCGGCAGGGTCTCGGGCTTTTCGACCAATTGTATCGCCAGAAGCACTCCTTGAGAAATCCGGATTACACCGAGGAAATGATCGCCATGGGTCGGAAGCGGGGCTGGTTGACCCTGCGTGGCTTGATCGATCCTAGAACTGATCGGCTCGTCGCTTTCGCCGGGGTTCATGAGGTGGGGCGCGAGATGTCGGCTCCGTTGATTGGATATGACAGATCGATTGATCAGAAGGTCGGACTCTATCGGCAGCTGCTCGCCCTCTTGGCCAAAGAGGCGATCAGGCGTGGAATGATCGATGACTCGTCCAGCGGAGCGGGTGAGTTCAAACGAAACCGGGGTTTGCTTCCCGAGCTGGAGTACTTTGCGATCCTTCCACCGTTGACCGGAGTTCGCAGGCCTTCGGATCGGGGCTTGATCTGGCTCAGGCAGGCGCTGATGCGGGATGTGACACTGGAGCAGATGCTTGCCAACGGAGGATGATCTCCGCTTTGCCTGCTGGACTGGAGGCGTTTCAAGGTGGAGACTCCGTCATGATCCCGCTGCCAACCTGCGTTCGAATCGATTCACTTGGGGAGGACTATCCCATCCTGGAAATTGACCACCCATCCTGCAAGGCGCGGGTGGCGTTCCATGGGGCGCATGTCATGGAGTGGACACCTGCGGGTCATTCACCGGTCCTTTATCTCAGCCCCGCCGCCTTGCTGGAAGCTGGCAAGCCGATCCGTGGCGGCATCCCGATCTGCTGGCCGTGGTTCGGGCCACATCCGTCGGACACGGCCAAGCCCGCACACGGCTTCGTCCGCACCCGGCAGTGGGCGCTGGTGGCTTGCGAGGATGAGGGGGCCTCGGTCGATCTGCGCTTCGAGCTTCACTCCGATGACGAGACGCTGGCAAGCTGGCCGCATGCCTTCGAGGCCATCCTTGAGATCCGGCTCGGGGCCGAGCTGCATGTCTCTCTGATCAGCCACAATCCCGCAGGACTGCCCTTCACGGAAACCTCCGCGCTGCACACTTATCTCGTCGTCGGTGAGGCGGCTGAAATCTCCATTTCCGGGCTCGATTGCGCTCCTTTCGTGGAAAGGGCCGCTGGCCAGAACCTCTTGGGAATCCAGTCAGGTGATGTCCGGATCGATGGCGAGGTGGACCGGATTTACCAATCCATCGGTGCCGTCGTGCTCCATGATCGTGATCGCCGGATCCACGTCCACAAGCATGGCAGCGCCTCGACGGTGATCTGGAATCCAGGTCCGGAAAAGGCCGCACGGCTGGGGGATCTGCCACCGGGCGACTTTCCGCGGTTTGTCTGCATCGAGGCCGCGAATGCCGCTGGCGCGGAGGTCACCGTGGCGGGCGGCGCGACGCATGTGCTGCGCACGAGGATCGTGGTGGAACCGGTTTGAGCGAGGGCTTGTCGTCCCGGGCCGGATCGGTAAGTGTGCGAGGCGATGAGCGAGGATTCCAGCCCTGACGTGCCTGAGTCGAAGGCCGAGTCGAAATCGAAAGTACCCACGACCGGTGAGCTGATGTCTCCCCCGGTCGGAGTGTTTCGTGCGGAAATGACGGTCGCCGAGACGGTGGAGCTGCTGCGGGAAATGACCCGCTCAGCCTTCATCACCTATTGCTACGTGACGGATCCGGATGGAAAACTGAAGGGCCTCGTGGTGATGCGGGACATGTTGCTTGCCACACCGGATGCGATTCTGGGCGACCTGATGTTGAAGGATCCATTCTCGCTCAGGGACGACATGCCGCTGGCCGATGCCTTGAAGGCGGCGCTTTCGAAGCATTTCCCGGTCTATCCGGTTTGCGATGCCGATGGAGTGCTGAAAGGCCTGATCCGGGGCGACACCTTGTTCGCGAAGCAGGCCATCGAGATCAGCGCCCAGGCGGGAAGCATGGTCGGTGTGGAAAAGGAGGAGCGTCTCGGCACGCCGATCAAGCGCAGCTTGAAACTTCGACATCCGTGGCTGCAGATCAACCTTCTCACCGCCTTCCTGGCCGCGGCGGTGGTGGGTTGCTTCGAGGGCACCTTGAGCAAGGTCGTGATCCTCGCGGTCTTCCTGCCGGTGATGGCGGGCCAGTCGGGGAACACCGGTTGCCAGGCCCTCGCCGTCGCGCTGCGCGGCATGACGCTGGGGGATGTCAAGCCGGGCCAGGAGCGGCGCTTGATCTTCAAGGAGGGGATTCTCGGATTCTTCAACGGCTTGTTCGTCGGTCTGACCGCCGGGCTCGGCATGGTGGTCTATGCCACGATGCAGAAGCAGGAGCATCCCTGGCTGATGGGGCTCATCGTGATGATCGCGATGATCGCGAGCTGCGTGATCAGCGGGCTTTCCGGGGCCTTGATCCCCCTGACCCTGAAGCGTTGCGGCGCGGATCCTGCGACGGCCTCGAGCATTTTCCTGACCACCGCGACCGACATCGCCAGCATGGGGGTCTTCCTTTCGCTGGCCACCTGGCTGCTGGTCTGAGCGGGAGAATCCGAAGCTGGCGTTTCACATTTGGTGAGGATAGGGTTTGCGGAAACCCATGAACCCAAGACTTCCGCAATGGTTGGCGTGCGCGGCATTTCTGGCCGCGTCGCAGGGGCCCGCCCAGGCCCTTCAGATCCGCAGCTACAGCGCGGCGAGACATGATCGCTTCACGGGATTTCCCGGCAGTCCGGTGGTCAATGGATCAGCCTGGTTTGATGGCAGCCAGTATTCCGGGGTGGGTTGGGTCGTGACCGAGCCGAACCGGCAACTGGCCCTGGTTTCACCCAGATATGTCATCACCGCCTCCCACTATCCTCTAACAACGGGAACCCAGATCCGATTCGTATCCACCAGCGGGAGTCTCGTCACCGCCACCGTTGCCTCGACCTCGATCATCATCAAAAGTGGTCAACCCACCGATCTCACCGTGGGCCGCCTCACTGCTCCGATCACCGGAGTCGGTGTGAACCCCTTGCCATATCTCAATCTTCCGGCCGAAAGTCATTACTCGACCACGGACCAGCGGGTTTTTGGATTCAATTCCTCTGGGGGAAATCATCCCGTCGTCGGGCAGGGCGCCATCAAGGATTTTGATGACTTCTCGTTCTTCGGCACCACCACGCGGATGAGCTATTTCCTCCACATCGATGCCAGCGGCTCGGAGGACGATTGCTTTTTCACGGTCGGCGACTCCGGCAGCCCCAGCCTGGCGACCACCCGCAATGGTCCTGCCCTGGTCGGAACGCACAGCCTGGTCGGTGACGAACCCGGGTTCCGTTACAGCATCGACAGCCACATTCCTCACTACATTCCTGAGATCAATGCCATCCTCGCGGCGGATGGAGAGGCCATGACCCCGGTCTTCACCAACCCCACGCCACTCGTTCTAACAGGAGCCACGACTCCCGACCCCTTCCGGCATGCGGCTGCGGGCACTGCGACCTTCAGCCTTGAGAATCAGGGCGCGACCGATTCGCTCAATCCCTCGGTCACGCTGACCTTTCCCTCCGGTGCCGCGCCAACGACGGTCACCGCCACTGGTTGGGTGAACGATGCAGCGGGTCCGCTGGTCTGGACCTATCATCGTGCCAGCCTTGCAGCGGCCGTGACGACCGATTTCGTGGCCACCTGGACGAGCGTTCCGGCCATCAGCAGCCTGCCTGTCAGCATCCGCCACGTCAGCGATGGAAGTCCTCAGCAGACTTCCGAGTTCGATCTGGAGCCCACGATTTCCTACGCCGCCTGGAGTGCCGGGCTGGCGCAACCGGGCACCGCCGACGATCCGGATGGCGACGGGAGATCGAACCTCGTGGAGTATGCCTTCGGCAGCAGTCCGACTTCCGGCTCCAGCGCGCTTTCGCCCAGCGTGGTCGCGGGCACCGTGATCACCACCAGCGGCGGCACCGCGACGCTGAGGTTCCCGGTGCGGAGCGATTCCCAAGTACGAGGTCTATCGTATGTGCTGGAGTTCTCCGACGACCTCTCGAACTGGTCGGCACCCCAACCTTCGGGCACCACGGCGGAGTTTGCCGCCTATTCGCCTGCGGTTCCGGGGTTCACCGGGAGAATCGTCACCTTCCCGGCCAACGAGTCCCGCAAGTTCGCCAGGGTGCGGGTGACGCTGGACGAAAGCGCACCCGGCATGGCGGTCCCCTGAGTTCAGGGAATGATCTTCACGCGGTCGCCGGTCTGGGTCATCGTGAAGAGCTTCGCCGCCGCCTCCGCCGGCACCCGGACGCAGCCGTGGGAAGCGGGGTAGCCGGGGACGATGCCCTGATGAAAGCCGAAGTCGGCACAACTCAGACGTTGAAAGTAAGGCATGCTGGCGTGATAGAGCGTGGAGGTCCAGTCACGGTGCTTGTTGGTGATGGCGAACTCACCGGTCGGCGTGCTGTAGCCGGGCTTTCCCGTCGAGACCTTGGTGGTGTAGATTTCTTGGCCGAGACCATCATAGACCCGCGCCCGCTGCTCGGAGAGGCTGATGACAATGGTCCGCTCCTCCAGCTTCGGATCCCGACCGAGCAGGGTGCGCATCATCCGCACGTCACCCTCGTTGGAGGCGAAGTTGATCAGCGTGAAGCGGGTCTGGCGGGCGATTGCCTCCTGCTTCGCTCCCGCTCGCATGAGGAGCCGGGCGGTTTCCGGCTCGCCACAGGAGGCGGCCAGCATCAACGGGGTGATGTTGCGGTCCGACTTCAGCACCCAGCGCATGGTCCTGGACTTCACCTGGTTCAGGAAGGCCTGCCGCACCGGCAGAATGAAGGGGGCGTTGGCACTGGCACCCCGGGCGAGGAAGAGGCTGACCATTTTCGGCTGCCGCAGGGCGATCGCGAGGTGGATCGGCAACTGGCCTTCCGCCGTGGGAAAATGCGGGTTTGCCCCCCGTTCGAGCAGTCTTTCCACCAGCGCCAGATTTCCACCGCGAATCGCCGCGCCGAGCGGGGTGTCGAGCCTTGGCGCACGGGTCGGATTGGCCGAAAGGCCTGACATCATGAGCTGATCGACCATGCCCCGATCGCCCCTCGCACAGGCCAGATATAGCGAATCTCCGCCAGGTGCGCCATGGTCGAGCAACATCCGGACCATCGATCCCTGGCACAGCAGGGCGGCGGTTTCCACCGGAAGACGACCGTGTGGGTCCCGTTCATCCCCCCTCACTCCGATAAGCAGGAGGCGCCGCATCATGGTGAGGTCACCGGTGGAAAGCGCCTTTGAGAGCCACCGGCTCCAGCCACCGGAAAACGGGGTCGCCCCCTCCTGGATCAGCGTTTCAGCGAGGTCGAGGTCGTTCGAGTTGAGGGCGCGGTTCAAGGGCGTGATGCCCTTGGAGTCCGGCAGATTGAAGTCCCCGCGGGCCTTGGCGAGCAGGGTCCGGGCCTCGGGCCATTTCGCCGCGAGCACGAGGTGCACGGCGGTGTCGCCGGACCTGTTGCGCAGATTCGGATCGCCACCCACGCCGAGGAAAAGCTTCAGCAGCGAGAGGTCGCGGCGGCGGATGGAATCCTCGAGCGGCGTGTTGCCCTTGGAATCCGGTGCGTTCGGATCTGCACCGGCCTTGACCAGCCTGGGAATGAGATCGAGCCACTCGCGCTCCATCGCGCGCTGCAGAAGACTCTCGCCCTCGTTATCGACACTGCCTCCATCCGCACCGCGATCCAGGAGCTCGGTGATCAGCTCACGCCGGCCATGCCGCATGGCGATGTGGACCAGGCAGTTTCCCTCCCTGTCCTTGAGATGGGGATCAGCCCCGCTTTCCAGAACCTGGCTCACGAAGGCGAGCCGGCCCTGACGGATGCTCCATGGCAACACGAGATCGCCATCAGGCATTTTCCCATCCACCCTGGCACCCCTGCTGAAGAGCTGGTCCGCGATGGCCGTTTCGTCTCCGGCCAGGGCGCTGCCGAGCACACAGACTCCGGAGGCATCGACCGCGTTGGGATCGGCCCCATTTTCCAGCAGGAGAAAGGCGGTGGCCAAATCGTGTCGATCAACCGAGATCCGCAGCGGCGTGCGACCCTCCGCATCCCGCTGGTCGAGATGAACGCCGGCTTGCAGCAGCAGCCTGACCGTCTGCGTGTCGCCTTTTTCCACCGACTCCAGCAGGGTCCTTCCGCTGGGCTCGACGTTGAGGCGGGAAAGGGTACGCAGCGCCTTCTTCTCCGGGGTGTCGCACGAGGCAAGCAGGCAGGTCCCGACAATCAGGGGAAGCAGGGAACGGAGATGGCAATGTGCCAGAATCACAGTAGGCGGCAGATTAGCCAAGCCTCCCTGCAACGCAAGCAAGGCATTGCCGCCCAGCGCATCTTCAGGCGACCAAGGCCTTCAGACGACGGCAGACCTCCTCGACATTCGCCCGCGAGTTGAAGGCGGAAATGCGGAACCAGCCCTCACCGGCCGAGCCGAAGCCGGAGCCGGGAGTGATGACCACCTGCGCTTCGGAAAGCATCTTGTCGAACATGTCCCACGAGGTCAGTCCGGCCGGGCAGCCGACCCAGACGTAGGGCGCGTTTTCTCCACCGAAGACCGGCAGTCCAGC
>JAIYDT010000406.1 GCA_027487355.1 Verrucomicrobiaceae bacterium | reverse complement strand
GTGTTCATCGCCACGAAGCCTTTCACGCCGCGGCGGTGGAGAAATTCCATGAGCGGCGCGAGGTCGTGCTCGGTGAAATTGTCGGCGCGCAGACGGGCATTGAAGCGCGGCATCCCGAAGTAAATGGCATCGGCCCCGGCGGCCACGGCGGCGCGGGCGCAGTCCCAGTTTCCGGCTGGGCTGAGGAGTTCGGGAGTGAGGTCGTGAGGCATGGTCGGCAGTGCTTGGCGGGACCATGGGATGGAATTGGGGAAATGGCAGGGTTTTTCCGCGTATGGATCATTCGAAACTTTCCGACTGCGCGAGGGTTTCCTGTTCGTAACGCTTTACCGCCATGCTCCCACAAGCCCCCGATTCCTGGTCCATCTTCGAAGCCGCCCACCTGCTCAATCGAGCCGGCTTTGGTGGAAGTCCCGACGAGATCAAGGCGCTGCATGCACTGGGACGGATCAAGGCGGTGGATTCACTGTTGAATCCGTCCGAGCCCATCGGGGTGATCCCTCTTCCCTCATGGGCCAACCGCGAGCAGGCCATCGAGGACATGCGGGAGCGGGCGAAGCAATTCCTGGAAACGCGCCGTGCCACCGAGGGCATGACCCCGGAGGAGGCCGCCAAGGTCCGCCAGCAGAGCCAGAAGGCGGAGCAGATCGAGAACCGGCAGCACGGCATTGAGGGCCAGGGCTGGTGGTTCCGGACGATGCTGGTCACCAAGGCCCCGCTGCGGGAAAAGATGACGCTTTTCTGGCACGACCATTTCGCCACCTCGATCCAGAAGGTGAAGCAGCCGGCGCTGCTGATCATCCAGAACGAACTGTTCCGGAAGCACGCGCTCGGAAGCTTTCGTGCCCTAACTCATGAGATCGCGAAGGACCCGGCGATGATGCTCTATCTCGACACCCAGACGTCGAAAAAGGGTCAGCCGAATGAAAACTTCGCCCGCGAGGTGATGGAGCTCTTCACCCTCGGCGAGGGTCACTACACGGAAAAGGACATTCACGAAGCCGCTCGTGCCTTTACAGGCTATCAGTTGAATCGAATGAACGGCACGGTGTTCCACAACAAGCGCCTGTGGGACGAAGGGGAGAAGACAGTCTTCGGAAAGTCCGGGAAGTTTGATGGCGACGGCGTGATCGACCTCATCTTCGAACAACCGCAGGCGGCCAAGCTGATGGCCGGAAAGCTCTGGGAGTTCTTCGCTTCGGAGGAGCCTCCAACGGCCGCCATCGAGGAACTCGCCACTGGTTTCCGCGCCGCGAACTACGAAGTCGTCCCCTTGCTCAGGGAAATCTTCCTTTCCAAGCAGTTCTACTCTCCGGAGGTCATGCGCAACCAAGTGAAGTCTCCGATCCAATATCTGGTGCAGATGCTCAAGCAGCTCGACCTTCGGGAAGCTCCGCAGGGCTACACGCTGGTCGCACAGCAACAGCTCGGTCAGGTGCTGTTCATGCCACCGAACGTGGCCGGTTGGGATTGGGGAAAGGCCTGGATCAACACCAGCACGCTCCTCACCCGCTACAACATCGCAGGCTTCATCACTAAGGGCGCCCAGGACGCGCCCGGGCTCGCGGCGAACGATGTTCCCATGATGGAAGAGGGCGGGATGATGGACGAATCCTCTCCCGAACGCGCCCAACGCCAGATGTTCCGCAAGAACGCGGACGAGGGGCAAATGGCCAACGGCATGGCCGCCGCCGCACGCTTCTGGAAAGGCCCCGACTATGACAAGGTCGCGCCGCGCGAGCTGCGCAAGAATCACGAGGACCTCATCGACTCCCTCGGTTTTCGCTTTTTCCAGGCTCCCCTGCCCGAGGCTCATCGCAAGCGCTTCCTCGCCTTCGCGGAGGAAAAGGCCGGCGTGATTTTCACCAACCACGAGATCGCCGAGCTGATCCACCTGATGCTGAGCACGCCGGACTACCAGTTGTGCTGAAGAAAATTCGAAATCCTAAACTCGAAATTCGAAACCATTTATATGAAAACTCGCCGTGATTTCCTCCGCTCCACGCTGCTGGGTGCCTCCGCTTCCTGGACAGTGCCGATGTTTGTCGAGCAGACCTTTGCCCAGCTTCACAACGCCTCCAAGGACCTCGCGGTCCAGGGCGTGACCGGCAAGGATGGGCCGATCCTCGTGGTGGTCCAGCTCGCCGGTGGCAACGACGGCCTCAACACCCTCGTGCCCTATGGCGACGATGCCTACCACAAGGCCCGTCCACGCCTCGCCAAGACCGAAAAGGACATCATCAAGCTCTCCGACTACTGCGGCCTGAACTCGGCCATGCCCTGGCTCGGCTCGCAGTTCAAGGAAGGCGATCTTTCGATCATCCAGGGTGTCGGCTACCCGAACCCGAACCGCTCGCACTTCGTCTCCACTTCGATCTGGGAAACCGCCGATCCCGCGAACCGCTCGAACACCGGCTGGCTCGGCCGCTATTTCGACAATGCCTGCCCCGGCGCGGATCCCACCGTCGGCATCAGCTTCAACAAGACCCAGCCGGAGTCCTTCGGCGCGATCAAGAATCCCGGCATCTGCCTTTCGTCTCCCGAGCTCTACCGCTGGATCCACAGCGGTGGCGACAAGGTCATGGCCGAGGAATTTTTCAACGATCTCAACCGTCCCGATGAGGATCACGACGCGCCGAACGAAGGCAGCTCGATCGCCATGCCCGCCGGCGGAAAGACCGGTGGCGTGAAGGGTGAAAGCAACCTCGCCTTCCTCGAACGCGTGGCCCTCGACGCCCGCGTCAGCTCCGCGAAAATTCTGGAGATCGCCGCCAAGCACAAGAGCAGCGTCCAATACGGCGGCGGCGCGCTTTCACGCAGTCTCAACCTCGTCGGCCGTATGATCGCCGGTGGCCTGCCGACCCGTGTGTTCTATGTTTCGCACGGCGGCTTCGACACCCACAACAATCAGATCGGCTCCCATGAGCGACTGCTGCAGGAACTCGACTCCTCGCTGAAATCCTTCATGGCCGACCTCAAGGAACAGGGCAATGCCGACCGGGTTGTCGTCATGACCTTCTCCGAGTTCGGTCGCCGAGTGAATGAAAACGCCAGCGGCGGCACCGATCACGGCCAGGGCTCCTGCCTCTTCGTCCTCGGCGACGCGGTGAAAGG
>JAIYDT010000228.1 GCA_027487355.1 Verrucomicrobiaceae bacterium | reverse complement strand
ATCACGGCCTGGAAATTCGCGGCGGTGGCGGCGTGGTCGTGATGGGCTCCGCCGATGGGCTCGGGGATGACCTCGTCGATGAGCTTGAGCTTCTTGAGATCCGGCGCGGCAAGCTTCATGGCCTCGGCGGCTTCCGGGGCGTGCTTGCGGTGCTTCCAGAGAATCGCGGCGCAGCCTTCGGGGCTGATGACCGAGTAGTAGGCGTTTTCCAGCATCAGAACGCGGTCGGCCACGCCGATGCCGAGGGCTCCGCCGGAGCCGCCTTCACCGAGGACGACCGCGATGATCGGGACCTTGAGGAGCATCATTTCGCGGAGGTTGAAGGCGATGGCTTCGGCAATGTTCCGCTCCTCCGCGCCGATGCCGGGGAAGGCACCGGGGGTGTCGATGAGGGCGATGACGGGCAGGCCGAATTTTTCCGCGAGCTTCATCAGGCGGAGCGACTTGCGGTAGCCTTCCGGGTGGGCGCTGCCGAAGTTGCGCTTGAGGTTTTCCTTGGTGTCCCGCCCCTTCTGGTGGCCGAGGACGATGACGCGCTTGCCACCGATGCGGGCGAAGCCACCGGGCATGGAAAGGTCATCGCCGATGTGGCGGTCGCCGTGCAGCTCGCAGAAGCCGGTGAATGCAAGCGAGACGTAGTCGAGCATGAAGGGACGGTTCGTGTGGCGGGCGATCTGGACGCGCTGCCACGGGGTCAGGTTTTCATAAATGGCCCGCCGGGTTTCTGCGAGCTTGTCCTCCATGGTGGAGATTTCCGTCGTCATGTCGATGTTCTGCGAACCGGACTTCGAGCGAAGTTTTTCCAGTTCACGCTCGAGTTCGGCGATCGGCTTTTCGAATTCCAGAAGCTGCATGGGAGTGGCGGAGGCTAGCGGGGTGATAAACGGATTTCCACCTCATTCCCGGGGCGGGTGAGGAGATTCAGTTCCTCCATGTCGGAGGCCTTCAAATAAATGCCGCGTGGGAGGATGGCACCGGCTTCATTGGAGGCCGGCATCGGGCGGATCTGGATCGGGGATTTGGCAAGCTGGAGGACCTTGTCGGACTGGCGATAGCCCTTGTTGCCGAGAGCCAGCTTTTTGCCATCGTAGAAACCGGCGCGGGAGTCGATGGTGGTCTTGAGCGCGGCGACTGAGGAAAGCTGCTCGATGCGCACGATGGGGTAGTCCTTGACGAACTTGCCGTTGCTCCAGAGCGAGAGGAATTTTTTCTGGGGCTCGATGAGGAGCCGGAACTCGAGGGGCATCACGACGAGGTCATCACCGGGCTGCAGGCCACCGAAATCGGTGAGACCGTTGAGCAGCATCAGGCAGTCGAGATTGGTCCGGTGCTTGTTGACGATGGCGAGGTAGGAATCGCCGCGCTTGACGACGTGGGTGAGCTTGCCCTCCGGGTGCTCGGGGGAAAAAATCTCATCGAGGTTCATTTCCCCAACAATCCGCCGGGCCTCGGAGGCGGTGGAGGAAGAAGGATAGGTGGTGACGATGGACTCCAGCTTCTCGCGGGCCTGTGCCGGATTTCCAGTGGCGATCAGCTCGACCGCCTTCTGATAGGCCTTTTCACCAGGCTCGATGTCGGGCATCTCGTTGGAGTCGAGCATCTTGTCCACCTCCTCCGCGTGTTGGTTGGAGACGACGTCCGCGGGGTCTGGAACGATTTTCGCGAACACTCCGCCGAGTGGCTTGACGGAGATGTGATAGGCCAGCATCCCGGTGAATCCCATCACGCCAAGGACGGCGAGGGCGGCGATGATCTTGATAAGTGTCCAGATCCGCATGGGAGTCGGCGGCTCAAAGCAGGCCGCGGCGCTTGAAATCGAAGGCGTTGATTTCCTGCGACCGGAGGATCATTTCGAAGGAGAACTTGAAGAGGCAGATCTCCCACGCGTCATCGACACCCTCGATGATGGCACGGGCGGGATTGCCGGTGCGGTCTTGTTCGGAGAGGAGACGGTCGCGCACCGAATCCAGGCTGTCGTGGACAATTTCCTCGGTGACGCTGCTGCGGCGGAACTGGAAGCCGTATTGGAGGAAGGCGAGGTCCTTGCCCTCGGCCCGCAGTTTTTCCACCAGGGCATCGAGCCGCTTGCGGGCGTCGTCCTGGAATCCTTCCAGCTCGATCTCGCGATAGGCCTCGGGACGCAGGATACGCGGACGCATCGCCTCGACCTCGCCGCTTCGGATCCTCACTTCGCCGCTGCGATCCATCAACTCACTGAGGAGCTGGAACTCGAAACGGGTTTCTCCGAACGTATCGATGCGCCGATCCGGTTCGCGGAGGACCCGGGTGGTTTCGAGCGCATACTGGATGTCGTCTGGAGAGTGCATGATCGGAGCGAAGATCCTTCCAACCGCGGGAAATGCAAAGAAAAGGGCGGACGCCAATTGGAGCCCGCCCTTTCAAAAACTGCCTTTGGCGGAGCTGATCAACCCTGTTGGGCGGTCACATAGGTGACAACGTCGCCCACGGACTGAAGCTTTTCGGCCTCTTCGTCGGGGACTTCGATGTCGAATTCTTCTTCGAAGGCCATCACGAGTTCGACGGTGTCGAGCGAATCAGCACCGAGGTCTTCGATGAACTTCGCTGCGAGGGTCACCTGTTCGGCGCTCACGCCGAGTTGATCGACGATGATGTCCTTCACTCGGTCTTCAATGCTTTTGTCAGACATTTTGCTTCTTGGTTGGGGTTGACGTTGGGGGTGCTTAACCGGGGGTGAGGGGCTTGGCAACCTCGAAAAAACACCCGGTTCCGCTGGAAATTCAGGTGGCGGGAGTGGCCGGGTCCTCCGGGGCCTCCTCGATCGCGGCATACTCGATCAATTCTCCGGAAAAGCGGGACCGCAGGCGCTTCATCAGGGCCTCGGCGGGCTCGCCCTGTTCCTTTTTGAAACCGCCGTAGGTGAGCCCGTCGATGCGGAGCCGACCGGAACCGGCGCTGCCCTGGTAGTCCACGAATGCGAGGCCCTTGGTGTCCCATTTCCGCAGATCGAGGCGGGTGAGTTGATCGAAGGGAATGCGCTTTCCGCCGAAATGATGGAGGGCTTCGGAGTCCACCGCGATGCTTCGCAGCAGGGTCCGGATCAGGAAGAAGGCCGCCACCACGCTCAAAGCGAGGCAGATGCCGAAGACGATCCACTGCTCGCGAATTTTTTGGGCGTTGTAGGGCTCGTGCGGAGGCTCGGCGTCCATGCTCCAGGCAGGCCAGGCCGCAGAGTAGTCCCGCCAGAGTTGCTGCCACTGCTTTTCCCGGAGACTGACGGAATCCAGTAGTGGCTCGGGCCACTTCATGCCGGGCTGGACTTCGGGCGGCAGGGTCGAGGCATCCTCGGGCAGCTTCACCGTCTGCTTTTCCGCAAAGGCCCGCCACTCGGTCGGGGAAATGGTGCCACCCTTCGACATCGTGGCGAGTTGGTCACCCGCTTCCGAAAAGGCCGCCCTGAGGAAGAACGAGGCGTTCTTGCGACGATAGCCGATCAGTCCGTCCTGGTAGAAAAGGAACGAAAAGACCGCGAACATGAGCAGCATGATCGCCGCCCGGAACAGGAACCAGGGCGTGGGCTTGCAGATGATTTTTTCGGGCTCGCTCATGGGCTTCGCGCAGGAAAGCCGCCGGAACCGGAAATGGCAAGCTCCTGAGGTTTGCGGCATCGATCTTTGACGATCCGCCCTACATGACCCATGGTCCCGCCGCCATGGGTTTCTCCGAACGCTTTCCCGAACTCCTCGAACGCCCGACCCCGCTGATGCGACGGTTTCGTGCGATGATCGAACCGGTGGGCAATGCCGAACTGGAGGCCCGCGCCCAAAAGGCCCAGACGCTGACGCGCCGACACTTCGGACGGACGATGCGCCTCTTCGCCCCGCTCTACCTTTCCAACGAGTGCGTCAACAACTGCTCCTACTGCGGGTTCTCGCGCGACAATCCAATCTTCCGCACCACCCTCAGCGTCGAGCAAACCGTCCGCGAAGCACGTCATCTCCACGGCCTTGGTTTCCGGAACATCCTGCTCGTGGCCGGTGAGCATCCGAAGTTCGTGTCCGACGGCTATCTTCAGGACTGCCTCGACGCGCTGAAGCCCTTCATCCCCACGCTCGGCATCGAGGTCGGCCCCATGGAGGACCACCAGTATGCCGAAGTCGTCCAACACGGCGCGGAGGGACTCGTGGTCTATCAGGAAACCTATCACCGCGAGACTTATCAGACCCTGCACACCGCCGGGCCGAAGAAGAACTTCGACTGGCGGCTCGACTGCCCGGAGCGGGCGTATGCCGGAGGGTTTCGTAGAATCGGAATCGGAGCCTTGTTCGGTCTCGCGGATTGGAAGTTCGAGGCCGTGGCGCTGGCCGCTCATCTCGAATACCTTCAGAAACACTGCTGGAAAGCCCAGTTCACCGTGGCCTTCCCACGCATGCGGCCCTATGCGGGAAACTATGAGTATGAGACTGATGCCAATCTCCTGCTTCCGGATCGGGAGTTCGTCCAGGTTCTAACAGCCTTCCGCATTCTCTTCCCGCAAGTCGGCATCGTCGTCTCCACCCGCGAGTCCCCCACCCTGCGCGACTCGCTCGTCCATCTCGGCACCACCACCATGTCCGCCGGTGCGAAAACCGAGCCCGGCGGCTACACCGGCGCGGGTCATGATGATGTGCATCTCACCGTTCGCGGTCGGCGCGTGGAGCTGGAAACGAAGAGCGGTTGTGAAAAGGCGACCGAACAGTTCCAGATCCACGACGACCGCAGCCCGGCGCAGATCGCGGCGATGTTGAAGCGCCAGGGTCTTGATCCGGTCTGGAAGGATTGGGATGAATCGATTCTGGCGACGGCATGACTTGGGATGAGATTGAAAACTCACCGAAGTCTTCAGTTTAGGATTTCAGATTTCGAATTTCGGATTTTCTTTTCTGTATGACATCGACCGAAGCCCTCGTCGCCCTGAACCTCCTGCCAAAGATCGGACCCGTCCGGGTCCGGAGATTGCTGGAATGCTTCGGTGAGCCCGCTGCGATCCTTGGCGCCTCGAAGGACCAGTTGATGCGTGTCGATGGCATCGGCGAGGAGACCGCCGGCATTCTTCATCGCTGGCAGGATCACGCCGATCCGATCAAGGAACTGAGCGAAGCCAAGGAGCGCGGGATTTCCGTCATCACCCAGGACGACGCCGACTACCCGACTCCCCTGCGCGAGGCCTATGATCCGCCTTTGCTTCTGTATGTGTGGGGAAAGCTTGAGGAGCGTGACAAACACGCCATCGGAGTGGTCGGCTCGCGACGCGCCACGGTGTACGGGCGAAATGCGACGAAGAAGTTCTCGTTCCAGCTTGCCAGTGCGGGCTTCACGATCATTTCCGGGCTGGCCCGGGGGATCGACACCTCCGCCCATGAGGCCGCCGTCGCGGCAGGCGGGCGGACGATCGCCGTGATCGGATCGGGGCTGGCCCAGCTTTATCCACCGGAAAACCTCGGCCTCGCGGAACGAATCGCCGACGGCCACGGCGCGGTCGTTTCCGAGTTCCCGCTCCACACCGCGCCGGACAAGCAGACCTTCCCGATGCGAAACCGGATCGTCGCCGCCTGGTCGCGGGCAGTGCTGGTGGTCGAGTGCCCGGCCTGGTCCGGATCCTTGATCACCGCGAATCTGGCCTCGGACTATGGAAAGCCGGTCTTCGCCGTGCCGGGGCCGATCGACACGCCGAGTTCAATGGGCTGCCATCAACTCATCCGCGATGGCGCGACGCTGGTCTTCGATGGTTCCCAGCTCCTCGACGAACTCAGCGACCTGCCCTTCGCCAACAAAAGCCTCAGCGAAAAGTCCGCCGGTGACGCTCAGCTACCCGAGGAAGAAGCCAAAGTGCTCGCCGTCGTCGGGCGCGATGAAATGACCGTCGACCGCATCATCGACGCCTGCGGCCTCCCCGCTCCCGTGGTCACCGCGACCCTGATGAAGTTGGAAATGCGGCGGCTGGTAAGGTGTTTGCCGGGATTCCGATACAGCCTGAGGTAGGAGATCCGCCATGCGTGACGATCTTCCGCCGTTCGCGCGTTTTGTTTTTGGAGTCGCAAGTTTCGCGATGGCTGCGACCGGTGTAGTCATTTGGGTGGTCGGTTGGGCCTCTGCGCTGGCAACGGGCCTTTTGCTTACGGCAATCCGAAACCCCGCAAATGTCGAAAAGCTCTGGGAGATTGGGATTTACCTCCTTGGGGGACTCATCCTTCAGCCGATAGGCTCCGCGATGTATTTCTTCAGCCAGACTCTGATCGAGTATAAGCCGCAAAACGTGCCGACCGAGCTGCTTCCCCGATGGTGGTTGGCTCGTTTCATGGGGCCTTTGTGCGTCCAACTCGCGACCATCAGCCTGATTGGAGTCTTGTCATGCGTGTCCCGGCTCGACCCGATTGGCGTGCTTTGGGCATTCGGCGTATGGGCCGGCATTCAGGGATTTCGGCATTTCCGGATGAAAACCATTGAACTCAGCCCTCCCTACCCACCCCGTTCCGGCCCTCCAAAGTGGGAGACCCGTGGCTGAAATCCAGTCCGATCCGAGGGCTCAAAAGGAACAAACTCACCGGTTCAGCACGCTCTTCCCTTCAAACTGAAAACTGAAAACTGAACACTCTTCCCAATCAAATCCCCTTGCCAAGCGGCTCTTCGCCCGTCTAGTCCCTCAATCCGCCGACACCCGGCACCCTTTCCGTTATGGGCAAAATCCTTATCATCGCCGAGAAACCCAGTGTCATGACCGACCTGAGCCGTTCGCTTTCCAAGGCGCTCGGCAAGTTCGAGAAGGAGGGCTCTGGACGCGATGTCTTCTTCGAAAACGACAAGGCTGTGATCACCTCGGCCGTCGGCCACCTCGTCGAGCTGCGCATGCCGATGGGCCCGAATGGCAAGAAACTGCCGTGGAAATTCGACGTGTTGCCCGCCATTCCCGACCGTTTCGAACTCGACCCGATCGCCGACTCCGAAGCCCGCCTCAAGCAGGTGCTGAAGCTCGCCAAGCGCAAGGACATCGACTCGATCGTCAATGCCTGCGACGCCGGCCGCGAAGGCGAACTCATTTTCCGCTACATCATGGACATCGGCGGCATCACCAAGCCGGTCAAGCGCCTCTGGATGCAGTCGATGACCAACGACGCCATCATCGAGGCCTGGAGCAACCTCCGCACCGACGAGCAGATGAAGCCGCTTGCCGATGCCGCGAAGTGCCGCTCGGAATCGGACTGGCTGGTCGGCCTCAACGCCACCCGCGCGCTGACCTGTTTCAACTCCCGCCACGGTGGCTTCAACATCACCGCAGCCGGTCGAGTGCAGACGCCGACCCTCGCCATCCTCGCCCAGCGCGAAGCCGAGATCCGTGCGTTCAAACCGAGCCCGTATTTCGAGGTCCATGCGAACTTCGGCGTGATGAACGGCGAGTATCTTGGGAAGTGGGTCGACCTTTCCTGGAAGAAGGATGAGAACCAGCCGCACTCGAAGCCCGAGCGCATCTGGGACCAGGCCACCGCCGAGGCCATCAAGGCCCGTTGCGAAGGCAAGACCGGGACGGTCAGCGAGGAGAAGAAGGCGCAGAGCCAGATCGCCCCGCAGCTCTACGACCTCACCACCCTCCAGCGCGAGGCTCCCTTCTCCGCGAAAGGTACGCTCCAGATCGCCCAGGCGCTCTATGAGAAGCACAAGATGATCACCTATCCGCGAACGGATTCGCGATATCTTCCCGAGGACTACGTGCCGAATGTCCGCGAAACGCTAGGTGACATCGCTGCCAGTGACCTCGACGTCGCCCGCTACGCCGACGCCGTTCTCAAAGGCGACAAGGACAATGGTCCGAAGCTCAGCAAGTCGCGTCGTGTCTTCGACAGCAAGAAGGTCTCCGACCACTTTGCCATCATCCCGACCGGCAAGTTCGCGAAGCTCAGCGACACCGAGCAGAAGGTTTACGACATGATCGTGAAGCGCTTCATCGCGGT
>JAIYDT010000476.1 GCA_027487355.1 Verrucomicrobiaceae bacterium | reverse complement strand
TCCCCTTATCTCGGAATGAATCTCCGCTGGCAGTTCGAGTCCACCTGGCTGCGCGGAAGCCTCGTCACCCCTGAAACCCGCGGACGCTTCGTTTCCCCCGCGAAAGACTGATCTTCCTTTCCTCATGAACGTATTCGGAACCACCCGCACCACCGTCAAACAGCGCCACGCCCTCATCGCGGAAGACGGTCACGTACCGAGCAGTTTTCCCGGTTGGGAGAACGCCACGGGCTTTGTGATGATCTCCCCGGCGATGGGCGCGAACCTTTCGCAGATCCTGATCCGCTTCGAAGCGGGTGGGGGAGTGGCCCGCTATCCGGCCGATGATTGCGAGCACGTGCTCTATGTTGAGAAAGGGGACTGCACGGCGACCTGGGACGATGGAGTGGTGCATCTCGAGGCCGGAGGATTCCTCTTCATGCCAGCGGGCCACTCGCTTCAGCTTCAAGGTTCGGAAGGCACGCGCATCACCGCGTTCACCAAGTTTTTCGAGGAAATCGAAGGCGTCGATCTGCCCCCCGTGGTGCATGGCAAGGCCTCCGACATCCCGGCGGAGCCCTTTCTCGGAAACGACAAGGCGCGCCTTCAGGTCCTGCTGCCGACCGATGCCCGCTTCGATCTGGCGATGAACATTTTCACCTATCAGCCCGGGGCGACCCTGCCCTTCGTGGAAACCCACATCATGGAACACGGGCTGCTGATGCTTTCCGGCCAGGGAGTCTATCGTCTGGAGGAAGCCTACTACCCGGTGAAGGCCGGTGATGTGATCTGGATGGCTCCCTACTGCCCGCAATGGTTCGTCGCCATGGGTGACGAACCCGCCAGTTATCTCTACTACAAGGATGTCAACCGTCTCCCATGAGTTTGTCAGTAGTCTCGATCTTGAGATCGAAGAGCTGTCCCTTATCTCCGCCCATCCGTCGCCGGCGGTGACGCGCGTTCTGTTTTCCGATGAGGATCTGAAGGCCCGCGCCTGGCTGACAGGACTTGCGAAAGCGGCCGGTTTCTCGACGCGGACCGATGCGGTGGGAAATCTCTTCATCCGCTGGAAAGGTTCCGATTCGTCGCTGGCTCCCGTCGCGACCGGTTCGCACACTGATGCCATTCCGAATGCCGGGAAATACGACGGCGTCGTTGGTGTTCTCGGTGGCCTGGAGGCGATGCGGATGCTGAAGGAAAGCGGCTTCGAGCCCCGGCGATCGATCGAACTGATCATGTTCACCGCCGAGGAGCCAACCCGTTTTGGCATCGGGTGTCTCGGCAGCCGGATGATGGCCGGCACGACTTCGGCCTGCGCCGCGCGGAATCTCCGCGATCCGGATGGCAAGGGGCTGGAAGACCTTCGGAAAGCCGCCGGCTGCGTCGGTGAACTCGACAGCGTGATGCTGGCAAACGGCGTTTATTCCGGCTTCGTCGAACTCCACATCGAGCAGGGCCCGATCCTCGAAGCGGAAGGCATCGACATCGGAGTTGTGGAAAAGATCGCCGCACCCGCCGCATTCCGCATCCGTCTAACAGGTCAGGGCGGTCATGCCGGTGCGGTGCTGATGCCGGGTCGCCGCGATGCCTTGCTCGCTGCTGCCGAGATCGCGCTGGTCGTTGAGAAAGCAGCTCTCGAAAGCGGCAGCCCTGACACGGTGGGAACCACTGGAGTCCTCAACGTGAAGCCCGGAGCGATCAACAGCATTCCCTGTGATGTGCTGATGGAAGTGGATTTCCGCGATACCGATCTGATCGCCCGCGAGCAGGCCTTGAAACAGATCCGGCTCGAATGCGAGGCGATCTGCTTGCGACGCCAGATCGGCTTCGAATGGACCTTCATCAACGAGGACCCACCCGCGATCTGCGATCCGGGACTGGTCGATCTCGTTCTCAAGGTCGCGGCCGAGGCGGGTTGCTCGACCAAGCGCATGATCAGCCGCGCCTACCACGACTCGCTCTTCATGGCCCGGCTCACGCCCGTCACCATGATCTTCATTCCCTGCCACAAGGGCTACAGCCACCGACCCGATGAATTCAGTTCGTCCGACGCCATCCACAAGGGCGTCAAGGTCCTGGCCGGGACTCTGAGGTCGCTTGCCACGTGACTTGACGAAATCAACTGGTTGGTTAAACTAGTTGAATGAAGGTCGTGAAGAATCAGGCACCCTCGTCGGGAACTGTCGAGATCGTTGGAGCATTTGAGGCGAAAACGAACCTTTCCCGTCTGCTTCGTGAGGCCCACGCAGGGAAACATTTCGTCATCACCCAGCGGGGCAAACCCGTAGCCGAGTTGCATCCGCCTGCAATCGGCAAGCCAAAGAAAGGACTCTGGGGCGATATGAAGGGCGATATCACTATGGCAGAGGATTTTTGTGATCCACTTCCGGAATTTGAGTCCTTTTTCACCTGAAGCCGATGCGTTACTTGCTCGACACCCACGCTCTTCTCTGGCTGCGGGAAGGGAATCCTAAGCTTAGCCGGAAACGCTGGGAGCCTGTGCTCTATGGCGGCGAGCACGAGATTTTCGTCAGCATAGTCAGCCTCTGGGAGATTGTGATCAAGCGCTCGATCGGCAAGCTCGACTTCAAGTTGTCTCTGATCGAATTCTCACGGACATTGCGCGAGGATCATGGATTCTCGATTCTGAATGTGGAAGTTCCCCATCTTGCCCGACTGGAAACACTTCCTCACCATCATGGAGATCCTTTCGACCGGCTTCTGATCGCTCAGTCCATTGAATCCGGGGCCATCGCGATCACCGATGACGCCCAATGGAGAAAATATCCCGTGAAGCTGAAATGGTGAACTCTTCTGGGGTTCCATGCATTGTGGCATGAGGCCTGCACCTCGCATCCGAATCTTCCCATGACCCCCACCTGTTCCCAGATCCTCCTCAATGGCGAGCCGGTGGATGTCTCTGCCGTTCCGCTGCATGAGACCCTGCTCGAGTTCCTCCGCAAGCGCGGCCTGACCGGCACGAAATGTGGATGCAACGAGGGCGACTGCGGGGCCTGTTCGCTGCTTCTCGTGGAGCCGGATGGCGAGATTCGTTCGATCAACAGTTGCCTCGCGTTGGTGCAGTCGATGACCGGCCGTGAGATCCGCAGCGTGGAGGGCATCGCCACCGGAGACAACCTTCACCCGGTCCAGTCGGCGATGGTTTCCTGCAACGGCTCGCAGTGCGGCTACTGCACGCCGGGCTTCATCGCCTCGATGGTCGAGGGTTGTCACCGCAAGTCTCCGCTCACCCAGAACGACGTCGCCGACCAGCTTTGTGGAAATCTTTGCCGCTGCACCGGCTACCGGCCGATCCGTGAGGCGATGCTTCACGCGCTCGGTCAACGCGAGGAGCTTGCCGCGTGGTCAGGCAGTCATGCCCCTGGGGAGGTTGAGGCCGCTCCGGTCGAATCCCTGTTGGAAGACGGTGTCTTTCTCAGGCCGGATACCATTGAGCAGGCACTCATTCTCAAGTCTTCCCACCCCGATGCGGTCTTCATCGCCGGGGCCACCGAATTGGCGGTGCTCATCAACAAGCGCCATGTCCGCTATCCGGCGTTGATCTCGCTCGACCGCATCGCTGCACTTCACGAGATTCTTGAAACCCCGGACGCCTGGCACATCGGAGCGGCCGCGCGATTGACCGATGTCGAGGCGGCCTTGAAAGGGAAATACCCGGCCCTCGATTCGATGTTCCGCTGGTTCGCTTCGCGACAGATCCGGCATCGCGCGACTCTTGGCGGCAACCTCGTCACTGCCTCACCGATCGGCGATAGCGCGCCGGTGTTGCTGGCGCTCGATGCCTCGGTCGTGCTCGTGTCCCACGAAGGCGAGCGCGTCGTCCGGCTCTCGGAATTCTTCACCGGCTACCGCAAGACGGTCATGGCGGCGGATGAGTTGATGAAGGCGATCCTCATTCCGCACGAGGTTCCCGGCCGGACGGATTTCTTCAAGGTGTCACGCCGTCGCGAAATGGACATCAGCATCGTCTCCGCCGCGATCCGGACGGTGGTGGATGAAGACGGCAAGGTCACCGAAGTCCGGCTCGCCTTCGGAGGCGTCGCGGCCACCCCGCTGCGCGCGATGAAATCCGAGGCTGCATTGATGGGTCGCAAGCTTGAGATCGACGAGGCCTTTCTTGATCTGTTGGAAAGCGAGTTCACACCCCTGTCCGATGTGAGATCCGGCGCGGCCTATCGCAAGCAGGTCATTCGTGGTCTGTTCGCCAAACACGTGGAGCCACCGGTCGAGGACGATGAATCCTGGTCCTCCGAGTTTCACAGCGGTTCTGGAGTGCCCCATGAAAGCGCGGTCGGCCACGTGACCGGTGCCGCCCGTTTCGTCAACGACGTGGCAATGAAGCGCGGCATGCTTTCCGTCTGGCCGGTCGTCTCGAAGGAGGCTCACGCCAGGATCAAACGCATCGACATTTCTGCCGCCCTCAAGATGCCCGGTGTGAGAACCGTGCTCCTCGCCAAGGACATCCCCGGACACAACAACGTTGGACCTGTTAGACATGATGAGCCGCTTTTCGCCGATGACGAGATCCTCTACCGCAGCCAGTTGATCGCTGCCGTGATCGGTGACTCGCCCGAGGCCTGTCGACTCGCGGCGGACACCATGGTGATCGAGACCGAGCCGCTTCCGCTCATTCTCGGCCTCGACTCCGCCATCGCGGCGGGCTCGTTCCACACGGATCCCCACGTGCTGGAACGCGGTGAGGTATCGACTGCGCTTGCAAAGTCCCCGCTCATCCTCGAGGGCGTCTTCAGCTTCGGAGGGCAGGAGCATTTCTATCTCGAAACCCAGGCCGCGTGGGCGGAGCCGGATGGCGAGGGCGGAACCATCGTCCACAGCTCGACCCAGCACCCCTCGGAAATCCAGACGATCGTCGCCGAAGTGCTCGGCTGCACGAAGCATCGGGTCGTCGTCGAGTCGCCGCGCATGGGTGGCGGCTTTGGAGGCAAGGAGACCCAAGGGAATGCCTGGGCTGCGCTTTGTGCGCTGGCAGCCTCGATCACCGGTGAGGCCGTCGGCATCCAGCTCGACCGCGACCTCGACATGGAAATCACCGGTAAGCGCCATCCCTTTCATGCCCGCTACAAGGTCGGCTACGATGAGTCCGGCAAGCTCCTCGCGGCGGAGGTCTTTCTCGTTTCCGACGGTGGCTGGTCGCTCGATCTTTCCCAGCCGGTGACGGATCGCGCCCTGTTCCATCTCGACAACGCCTACTACATCCCGCACGTCCGCTTTGAAGGTCGGGTGGCGAAAACGAACGTCACTTCGCAGACCGCCTTCCGTGGCTTTGGCGGGCCGCAGGGGATGCTGGTCATCGAGGAAATCCTCGGCCGCATCGCGTTGCGTCTCGGACTGCCTCCCGAGGAAATCCGCGCACGAAATTTCTACCACGGCAGCGGCGAGACCAACACCACCCACTACGGCGAGGACATCGGCGACAACCGCCTTTCCCGAATCTGGAGCGAACTACTGGAGTCCTCGGACTTCGTTTCACGAAGGCAGGCGATAACCGAATGGAACCTCGCGCATCCTTCACGAAAGCGCGGCATCGCGATCACGCCGGTGAAGTTTGGCATCAGCTTCACGCTCACCCATTACAATCAGGCCGGCGCGCTGGTGCTTGTTTATGCCGACGGCAGCGTCCAGGTGAACCACGGCGGTACCGAAATGGGTCAGGGCCTTCACACCAAGATCCTCGGTGTCGCCATGCGAGAACTTGGCTTGCCCGCCTCGTCGATCCGACTGATGCACACCCGCACCGACAAGGTGCCGAACACCTCGGCCACGGCTGCGAGTTCCGGATCCGATCTCAATGGCATGGCCGTGGCCGATGCCTGTCGTCAGCTTCTTGAGCGACTCGCCCCGCTGGCAGCGGAACGACTTGGATGCAAGGTCGAGGAAGTCCGTTTCAGTGAGGGAAAGGTCACCGGCCTCGAAGGCGCGGGCATGACCTTCGCCGAACTCGCGGGCCTCGCCTACACCCGACGTCTTCATCTTTCCGCCGCCGGGTTCTATGCGACGCCGGATTTGAAATGGGATTGGAGTGTTGGGAAAGGCCGACCCTTCCACTACTTCGCGTTCGGCGCAGCGGTCAGCGAAGTGGAGATCGACGGCCATACCGGCATGAGCGTCGTGCGCCGGGTCGACATCCTCCACGACGTCGGAAATTCCCTCAATGCCTCGCTCGACCGGGGCCAGATCGAAGGGGCCTTCGTTCAGGGTCTGGGCTGGCTCACTTGCGAAGAGCTGAAGTGGAACGACCAGGGCACGCTCCTGACCCACAGCGCCAGCACCTACGCCATCCCCGCCATCAGCAATGCGCCCGCCGATTTCCGAGTCAGCCTCCTTTCGAACGCCGCCCAGGAAAAAACCATCCACGGCAGCAAGGCGGTCGGCGAGCCGCCCTTCATGCTCGCCATTTCCGTGAGAGAAGCCATCCGTGATGCGGTCTCGGCGTTCGGGAAAGAAGGGGACTTTGATCTACCATTGCCCTGCACGGGGGAGGGGGTTTTGGACACACTCTCGATCTGATCGCTGGGCCCCGACTTTCCTGCTTGGAGAGTGGCCTGGGGATTGGGATAGGATGGCAACATGCTGGATGAAACGCTTTCCCGGTTGTTTGCGAGCCAATGGGTGGTCCTCCTCGTGGTGATGGGGCTGCTGCTGCTTTGTGCGGAGGTGGGTTATCGACTCGGGGCGAAGTTCAGGCACCGGAATGAAGACGCCGCCGAGGGCCACAGCGGCAGCGTGCAGGGCGCGGTGCTCGGGCTTCTGGGGCTGTTGCTGGGGTTCAGTTTTGCGATGGCGGTGGGTCGATACGATGCGCGACGCTCGCTCGTGGTGGATGAGGCGAACTCGATCAGCACCACCTGGCTGCGCGCTGATTTCCTGCCAACCGCCAAGCGGGAGGCGGTCCGTGGTTTGCTGAAGAAGTATGCGTTGCAGCGTTTGGAACAGTTTGCGAAAGTGGACGATGACGCGTCGATGGCGGCGGCACGTCGTGAGGCCGCGATCATCCACGCGGCGCTGTGGAAAGAGGCTTCACAGGCGGCGGTCGCGCAGCCGACTCCGCTGAGTGTGAGTTTCATCGCCTCGCTCAATGAGACGATCGACCTGGAATCCAGCCGGGTGGCGGCTCTTCGGAACCATGTGCCTGGAGCCGTGTGGCTGCTGCTGATGGTGGTGGCCGGTTGCGGAGCCTGGGCGAGCGGCTACGGAGGTGGCACGGGCGGTCTCAGATCCTCGTTTAGCCAGATTGTCTTTCCGGTGTTGATCGCGGTGGTGATCACCCTGACGGCGGACATTGACCGGCCACAGAAAGGAATCATCGGCATCAGCCAGCAGCCCTTGAGGGAGTTGTTGGAATCGATGGATTGAGAGAACTCTCTTTCAAGCAGGGAACTCCACCCGTTCGAAGAGCTCAGCAAGAGGCAGACTGGCTTCAATCTCCGGGAGAGGAATGACGGCATCCAGTCCGCGGTGGCGTTCGATGGTGAATCCGCCTTGTTGAAGACGGCGGTGGAGCGTGACCGAGGGGGATTCCGATTCGATGAAGAGCAGGACTTTCAAGGTGGGAATCGTCAGGTAGGCGTCGCGCTTTTCCCCAAGGTCGGTGCGGCGGGTGGAGTCGCTGAGGACCTCGATGATGACGACGGGTTGAGTCTGAAAATGATCGGAGGCCGGGCTGGTCTGGCAGCCGACCAAGGCATCCGGGTAATAGAAGCGGGTGTGGTCAGGAAACTCGATGCGGACCTTGGTGTCGCTGTTGAAGGGCTGGTAGGGCTTTCCCCTGAGTTGGGCTCCGAGAGCAACAAGCGCGCTGACTGCAATGCTGTTGTGCAGGTTCGTGGCACCCGCCATGGCGTGGACGGCGCCACCCAGGTATTCGTGCTTCGTTTCGCTGATTTCCTCACCCGCGAGGTAGTCGCGGACAGTGATGAAGTCCTCCTTTTCGAGTGCCGTCATGATTGAAGGCTAGCAGGAGCGGCGGATGCTGGCAATTTGCTTGGGTGTGATTTTTGCGCGGGATCTTCGTTCGAAGTCATGCCTTCAGGCGGATGGGTACTCGCCAACTTTCTTCCTGCCCCCTGGATCCTGACCCCTGACCCCTCTCTTCGAGGAAGAGCCTCCTGAAGGGCGGAACTACGAACGCAGTGAAAGCAGCTGAGCGGCGATGCTGATGGCGATCTCGTGGGGATCATTGCTGCCGAGCGGGAGGCCCAGGGGGCAGATGAGTGTTTCGAGGCGCTCGGCGGGGACGTTGGCCTCCGTCAATTCGCGGAGCAGGACGGCGCGTTTGGATTGGCTGCCGATGACACCGATGAAGGGAACCAGGGTTTCGCGTTGGAGGACGTCGCGTAGGACCGGGAAGTCGGAGGCGTGGCCTTTGGTGATGGAGAGGACAAAGGAGCGGTTTTGAACAAGAGTGACGCCGTCCTCGAATCTGCCGACCTGATGGGCTGTTAGATTGGAGGCGGTGGGAAGTTTTTCCAGCCACTCGGCGCGGGTGTCGATGCAGTCAATCCGGCAGGCGAGGGGGATGAGGACGCGGATGAGGGCTTGGGAAACATGACCAGCCCCGAAGATCAAGAGGTGCCAGGGCGGGGCGGCGGTGACCTTTTCAAACAGCAGGGTCATTTCCCCGCCGCAGGTCATGCCGATGTCGCGCTGGAGGTTCCAGCGATGGATGACGGTGGAGGCTGGCGAGTGGAGCAAGCTGGCGGCTTCGGAAAGCGTGCGGGCCTCGATTTTTCCGCCGCCAACGGTGCCTGTGTGGAGGCCGTCGGAGGTGGCGATGAGCTTGGACCCGGAGTCGGCCGGGGTGCTGCCGCGGGCCTCGATGACGGTGACCACGATCAGGTCCCGGCCGTCGCGATGCAGGCGGGCGATTTCCTCCCAGAGGTTCGTGGCTTGAATGTGGTCCTGCATCTGCTTCCCTCTAACCGGGATGGCGGATCTTTCCAATCTGAATGCACTTCCGGCAGCGGACTTCATCTCGCTGCTTGGCGGCGTCTATGAGCATTCGCCCTGGGTGGCGGAGGCTGTTGCATCGCAAAGGCCGTTTGCGGATCGCGATGACCTGATCGCGGCGATGCGGGCGGTGGTGG
>JAIYDT010000293.1 GCA_027487355.1 Verrucomicrobiaceae bacterium | reverse complement strand
GACGATCCAGACTTCGACGGCATCTCGAATGCCATCGAGTTCGTCCTCGGCGGAAACCCAGCCACTGGCGTGGACACCGCCCTGCTGCCGACCATCGAGCTCGTCACCACCGACCTCGGTGCCGGTTCCACCGACTACCTGAAGTTCACCTTCCGTCGCACCGACGCCTCCGTGATCCACAACCCGGCGGCCCAGTATGACACTGACCTCGCCGGAACGTGGACCACTGCAGTCAACGGAACGGACGGAATCGTCGTTCAGTCCACCAATGACTTCTACGCTTCTGCTCCGAACGGCATCGACCGCGTGATCTACTACATCCCACGCAGCCTCGCCGCCCCCGGCAGCTCGCTCTTCGGTCGCCTCAAAGTGACGGTTCCCTGATCGTCCTCAGGCAGCCCTGAAAGGCCATTCACTTGACGGCCCACCTCCCCGATTCGGGGGGTGGGCCGTTTTGCATCAATCCAAATCAATCAAAAAGTTCGAGATTCTACTACACCTGTGGCTCATTTCCTGCTTCCCTGAGTCGTTCCTTTTGATTTTGCCATTCATGAAGCTTGCCTCCCCCAGCCTGATTCCATGCATCGTTGTGTCCATCGTCCATGCTTTTTCCTGTGTTGTCGCGACCGCCCGATCAAAAGATCCAGAGTCTGTGGCAAAAGGCTTTAGCCTCGCAGGAGCAAATCCCTTCCACGGACCCGCGTGCATTTCGCCCGATAAGTCCGGCATTTTCAGTGCCGCGGTGTCGAAAATGACTTCCTCAGATCTGGAGCCTGAATCCACTTTGAAGGCTTGTGCCCCTGCCAGGCCTCCTCGGTTCCCGAGCCCTCGCCATCTGATTGGCGTGATTCTTTCCAGCAAGTTGCCCGCGCTCTATCCCGGCGACAACCCCGCGACGGAAGCCCCCGCACCAGAAGGCCACTTCTGAGACACGACGGAGCCCCCCCGATCTCGGGCCAACCTGATCCACCCTTCGGATCAATCCTTTTCCTTAAGTTAAACCGACCAGACCAACGCATCCCCATGAAACCGAAAAACGCCAATCGCTTCCTTCTCAACCTCCGCCACAAAGCCCTAGTCCCGGCCGTGGTTGTCAGCCTTTCCGCTCTCGCCGCGCATTCCGCCATCGCGGCCAACCAGACCTATCAGGATGCGAACATCCTCAATACCTGGAACACCACGGACGCCAACTGGGATGCCGGAGTCGTCTGGACCAACGCCAACTCGGCCATCTTCGCAGGCACCGGTGAAACCGTCACGGTGACCGCCGTCACGCCCAACGCCATCAATTTCAACAGCTCCGGCTACACCCTCACCGGCGGCACGATCACCCTCGGGGCCGCCACGACTCCGATCGCCCTCACCGCCAACGCGACCATCGCCTCCCCTATCGCGGGCGGAGTCAATGGCATCAGCAAAACCGGAACTGGGACACTGACCCTCAGCGGAGCACAGACCTACACAGGAAACACCTCTCCAGCGACGAATGCCATCACCCTCATTGGAGCAGGCGGATTGAGGTTCGCGTCCGGCTTTTCCACCACCGCCGCAACGACTGCGATCTCCCTCCAGCAAGGGGTCAGCCCCACCAATATCCTGACCATCGAGGCTGGTGCCTCGGTTCTCACCAGGTACTTCGCCTTGGGAGATTCAGGTTCGAGTTCATCGCGTGTCGATCAGACCGGCGGTTCGGTCGTCGTGAATACCGCTGGCAACAACTTCCGCGTCGGTCACTGGGACAACGGCGCCAATTCCGGCAGCGTCTACAACCTCTCGGGTGGCACACTCGACACGAAGCTTGCCACCGCCACCGTGTCCCATGACGGCACTGGCGACGTCAACGTCGGTGGAGGAGCCGGAACCGCCACCTGGCAGGCCGCTGCCATCAACTTCGACGCCGGGGGTGCCGACACCAGGGTCGGCAAGATCACCCTCCTGTCCAACGGCGTGCTCGAAGTCAATGGAGCCGTCGGCGCATCGAACTCGGGCGCCGCGCTGGAAGGCATCCACCTCGCTGGTGGCACCATCAAGACTGTCACGTCCAGCACCACCAACGCCACCCTCTACGCCGATTCAAACTCCACGATCGATGCCAACGGGCTCACGTACACTCTCACTGGCGGCTTCACCGGCTCCAGCACAATCAACCTCTCCGCCGCCACCGGCACCGTCAGCTTCAGCACCGGCGCTACCCAGACCGTCAGCCCGATTCTCTCCGGCACCACGGCCATCACCAAGGTCGGCACAGGCACCACCACCTTCTCCGGTGCCAGCACCCACACCGGAACCCTCGCGGTCAACGCGGGTCGCCTCAATCTGACCGGCAGCATCGCATCCGCCACCACCACCGTCGCCAGCGGCGCGACGCTCGGTGGCGAGGGCTCCATCGCCAATACCACCACCTTCTCTGCGGGATCGAGAATCGCGGTCGATCCAATCACTTCCACCGCCTTGACCGTGGCCAACCTCAACATCACGGGACAGCCGACCGTGGTATTTGATTCATTGCTTCTCGCGTCCCAGACTCCGGTAAAACTCTTCACTTACACCGGAACCCTGACCAGCCCCAATGGCATCGCAACCGACCTCAAGGGATTCAGCAGCTTCCGTAGCCCCGTCATCACTGATACTGCGGGAGTGGTTACCTTTGCATTTGGGGCTCCCCAGAGCATCGCCTGGGACGGCACTGGCGGTGGTCAATGGGATGTGAAGACGAGTTCGCGTTGGAACACAGGCAGCACGGAGGTATTCGCGTGGGGTGACGCGGCCCTCTTCAATGATTCCGGCGTCACGACCGCCATCACGCTCAGCGGTGAACTCCAGCCCTCGTCGGTTACGGTCAATTCATCGACCAACAACTACACCATCACCGGCAGCACGGGCAATTTCATCTCCGGCAGCACGGGTCTTCTCAAGTCCGGCACCTCGACCCTGACCCTGAATGCGCCGAACACCTTCACTGGTGCCGCAGTCATCAGCCAAGGCACAGTCCAGATCCAGACCGCCAGTTCACTCGGAGCCGGCACCGTCACACTTGGTGACAGCTCCACCGGCAGCAATGCCACCGCACTCTACATCGACACCAACCGCGTGGTCTTCGTGCGTCCAGTCGTGATCTCCGCCAGCGGCACCGGTACCGCCACCCTCGGCACCCGCGTCAATGTCGCGGGGGCCGGAGCGGGCAACGGATTCTCCGGTATCACGCTCAACCGGGATGTCATCTTTGACTCGAATGCAGCGGACCGGACCGACTACGCCTCGATTTCGGGCACTGGAAACATCACCGTCGGCGGCGCTGGACGCACAGTCTTCACCAACGCCAACAGCTTCACCGGCAGCCTGACGATCAACTCGCAGACGGACGCCAACGGCCTCCAGTTGGGAACCAACAGCACCGCCTTCAACGCCATTCCGGACGGAACAAGCGTCACAGTCAACGCCGGTGGCAAGCTCTCCGTTTCCTACACCGCAGGCGGCAATGAAACCATCAACGGACTCAACGGCGCAGGCAGGGTTCGCAACAACGGTGGCAATGCCAACACGATCACCCTCGGCGGTTCGAACGGATCAGGATCCTTCTCCGGCATCATCGAGAACGGCGGAGCGGCCGCCTTCGGGGTCACCAAGACCGGCACCGGCATCCAGGTCCTCTCCGGAGCGAACACCTACACCGGCATCAACACCATCAGCGCCGGCACCCTCCAGTTCGGAAAGCTGACCTCGCTTTACAACAACACCACGGCCAGCTGGACCCCTGCCAACATCAGGGTCGCCAGCGGTGCGACCGTCGCCTTCAACGTCGGCGGCACCGGTGAGTTCACGACCACCGATGTGACCACGCTGCTCACCAATCTGAGCACCATCGTGAGCAACGGCCTCCAGGCTGGATCGGCGGTCGGCTTCGACACCACCAACGCGACAGGCGGCACCTTCACCCTCTCCAACATCATCGCCAACAGCACCGGCACGGGCTCCGGGGCGGTTGGAGTCAGCAAGCTTGGCACCGGCACCCTCATACTGAGCGGGGCCAGCACCTACACCGGCACCACCAACGTGCTGGGTGGGACCCTCCAGGTGGACGGCAACAATGGAGGCAAATCCTACTCCATCGCTCCTGCGGGGACTCTCAATCTGGGCTACTCCACCGGGGACTCGGTCTATGGTTACACAATCAACGTCAACGGGGCCGGAACCGCCGCCACCACCGGAGCCTACCTCAAGGGAGGAAACACCTACACGATCCAGGGTGGGCTGAACCTCAATACCGCCCCGACCACCGTTCGCGGCTATGGCACCGGGGCCGCCACCCTCGCTGGATGGGACAGCAACGGCACCCACCTCACCGTTTCCACCGCCGCTTCCGGCTCGGTGATCGACTCCAACGTGAACTTCAAGCCAGGTGGCTACGGCTACGTGATGAACATCGCGGCAGGTGCCAACACCGCCACCGGTGACATCACCTTCCAGGGACCACTCACTGGAGCGATCAATGGAAACGGCACCGTTTTCCGCAAGATTGGCGTCGGTTCACTGGTGCTCGCCGGTGCAGGAAGCAACAGCGCGCCCGTGGACATCCGTGCAGGCAGCGTCATCCTCAGCGGTGGCGACAACCGCATCGGCAGCGGCTCCTCGGTCATCCTCGGCAACGGCACAGGCAGCGGGAAACTGGTCCTCAACGGAACCTCCCAGACCCTCACCGCCATTTCCTCCGTCGGCACCGGCACCACCAACGCCATCGTCGGAGGAAGCGCCACGGCCTCCGCCCTCACCCTCACCTCCTCCGGAACCTTCCCCTCCTCCGGCACCACCGCCACCCTGGGCGGCGTGGGAACGAATGAGAACAACTTCTCCCTCGCGAAGTCCGGATCCGGGACCTTCACGCTGAATGGAACCAACACCTACACCGGTGGCACCACGGTCAATGGCGGAACGCTCTCCCTCGGCAGCGCCGGTGCGGTCGGCACTTCCGGAACCATCACCCTGAACGGAGGCACCCTCCAGTTCAGCGCGGGCAACACCACCGACTACACCGCGAGCGGCCGCCTGAAATTGGAGGACGATTTCATTTCCACCATCGATACCAACGGGGTGGATGTCACGTTCACCGGCTCCTTCGTCCTCGGCACCAACTCCAGCGCCGGACTCGGCAAGAGCGGTGCCGGAACCCTGACGCTCTCGGCTCCACAGACCTTCGACGGTGGCACCTCGGTCTCAGGCGGTGTCCTTGCCCTGGACTACTCCAGCAGCGATACCTCCCGGCTCTCGGACAACTCCCAGCTCACCCTCGCTGGAGGAACCATCCGGCTCATCGGTGGCAGCCATCAGGAATGGGTCTTCAACACCTTGGTGACTGGAAACTCAACGATCGAGCGCACCAGCGGCACCGCAAAGATCGATCTCGGGGACATCGTCCGCTCCGGCAGCTTCACGCTGTCGATCGCCGAAGACAACATCGCCAGAACCTCCCTTGGAAACGACAT
>JAIYDT010000574.1 GCA_027487355.1 Verrucomicrobiaceae bacterium | reverse complement strand
TCGCATGCGCCAAGGCAGTTCGGCGTGAACCTCATCGATCTGGAAACCACCGGCGGCGAGGTGCAGGTGGAGTTCAGGGGCATCGTCGATGAAACCGAAGGCTCCGACTGGCGGGTCACGCTGGTGGCCCACGACAAGTTGGGAAACTGCCGCTACAGCCCGACCGTCAGGCAGGGAAAGCTCTCGTTCGATGTCAGGGAAGGGGAGACGCTCACACTCGCTGTGGCGGCCACGCCGACGGTTTACAAGCAGCTCGATTTCCGCATGGGCTTCAATCGCAAGCCGCGCTTTCCGTATGAGGTTTCGTTCGTGAATGCCAAGCCGTCGCAGACACCTCCGATGCCGATTCTGCCGGTGGTGGAAGGCGCTCCGCATCCCAATGGCGGAGGCTTCGTGGCCGCTGGGGCCAAGGTCGCGGAGTCGGTTTTCATTGGTCCGGAGGCCCGCGTGCTCGATGGAGCGCAGGTTTCTGACAAGGCAAGGATCGAAGGGCATGCGGTGGTCATGCATGGCGCGAAGGTCACAGGCGAAGCGGTCGTCGGCGGCTTCGCCCGCATCACGCAGGAGGCGGTGGTTTCCGGTCATGCGAGGGTCTCGGGATTCGCACGGGTGGGGGAACGTGCGACTCTAACAGACGATGTCCGGCTGTGCGATTACGTCACGGTCGATGGCGATGGCAGGATCAAGGGCAACGTGCTGGTCAAGGGCTTCGGGGAGATCCACACCCGCCGGAAGACCGTGCTGCGCGGCAACGCGATCTGTGGCGAGGACCTGGAGATTCACTTCGAGGGTCATGACCAAGCGGTTGTGGACAAGGGGATGCTCTACGGCTTCATGAACTCCGAGTTCATCAAGTCGGATCTAACAGACACGCAAGGGCTCTATACCCACTGGGATTTCGACAGCTCCCATGGACAGGTCCTCAAGGACGTGAACGCCGACTGCGATGGCGTCATTCGGGGCAATCCCACTTTCAAGGAATCGGACGGCAGGAAAGTCGCGGCCTTCGATCCGAAATCGAACGTGCAGGTCGATGCCTCGATCCTCGATGCGCGGAGCATCACCTTTGATCTGCTGGTCAAGCCCACCGGGGACTTGCCGTCGCAGATCCTGAAGTTCGGCGACAGGACCAACGGCCTGGCCATCGGAATCGGGGCCGATCACAAGCTGGCCCTGTCCTGCATTCTGGAAGGAAAGATCGTCGGGGGACTCTCGACCCTGACTGTTCCGAAGCAAACCTGGACCCGTCTAATCGTCTCGATCAATGGCGCGGACGTCCGCTTTTTCATCGATGGAAAACCTGCGGGCGGGATCCGGAATGCGGTCGTTTTGCCGACAGATCTGGGTGGCAAAGGCGGCCAGATCGGCGGCGGGTTCGTCGGGGAGATCGATGACATCGCGGTTTATCGCAAGGGCATCGAGCGGATCGAGGAGCTTCCCTGAGCCCGATTTTTTGCTGAAAGAAATCGGTGGTTGAAGCGGGGCGGGATTCCCAACCCCGTGAATGTGCCACTCATCCCTTTGGCCTATTGCCAAGGTCTCCTGACCCGCTAATTTCGCGGCACATGAAGACTCCATTCCTCTGCGCCTCGTCCCTGTTGCTGGCCGCCGGGTCCTCGGTCGCCGCGACGAAGGTTCTCCAGTCATTCGAAGGCGATGGCTTCGGCGACTGGAAGGTCGAAGGCACCGCGTTCGGCCTCGCACCGATCGCCGGGAAATGCGACGGACTCACGGCAGAGTTGACTGGATACTCCGGAGAGTCGCTTGCCTGCTCGGCTCATGGCGGTGATGCGTCCACCGGTTCGCTCATCTCGCCGGAGTTCAAGATCACCGAGAACTTCCTGGCATTCCTCATCGCGGGCGGAAAGCACCCGGGCAAGGCCGCCGTGCAATTGCTGGTCGATGGCAAGGTCGTGAAGGAGGCGACCGGAGATGGCTCACTGCGCTGCGGATCGACCGTCTGGGATGTGGCGGCCTTGAAAGGGAAAATGGCCCGCATCCAGATCATCGACCAGGTGACCGGTCAGTGGGGGATCATCGCGGCCGACCAGTTCATTCTCACCGATTATCCCAACCCGAAGTTCGATGGTCCAACCCGCGGTGGTAAAGCTCATCTGGTCGGTCTGACTGCCAGCAAGGATATCCCAGGACTGACCATCCCTGAAGGAACCACCGCGAAAGTGGTCGCCGATTTCAAGAACCAGCACATCAAGTCGCCAACCGCGCTGACGATCGACGAGCAGGGTGACGTGTTCGTATCGGAGACGCATCGCTTCCGCCACGGCATCCCTGACAACCGTGATCACCTTTATTGGTATCTCGATGATATCTCCGCAAAGACCACCGAGGACCGTCGGAAGATGTATCAGAAGTGGGCGACCAGGGAGGATAAGACCTCGGAGAAGTTTCTAACAGAGGAGACCGAGCTGGTCCGCAAGCTTTCGAAGCCGGGACCGGATGGAGTTTTCTCGAAGTCGATCGAATACGCCAGTGATTTCAATGAGATCCTCGACGGCACCGGAGCCGGGGTCTTCGCCTACGAAGGCACGGTTTACTTCGCCTGCATTCCCAAGGTCTGGGCGCTCAGCGGCAGTGATGCCGAGGGCCGGGCCACGTCGCGCAAGGTTATCCAGGATGGGTTTGGCGTGCGTGTGTCGTTCTCCGGTCACGACCTCAACGGTTTCGCACTCGGACCCGATGGCCGCATCTACGGCACCATGGGCGATCGCGGCATGAGCTTCAAAACCAAGGAAGGAAAGGACTATCAGCTCCCCGATGAGGGCGCGATCTTCCGCTTCGATCCCGATGGCTCGAATTTCGAAATCATCCACACCGGTCTACGCAACCCGAAGGAGATCGCCTTCGATGATCATGGCAATGCCTTCTCGGTGGACAACAACTCCGACCAGGGCGACCTCGCGCGGGTTGTCTATATCGTGGAGGGTGCGGACTCCGGCTGGAACATGGGCAACCAGGCGATGCACAGCCATCACCGCCAGATCGGCATGGACGAGCGTCCGCCGAATCGCTGGATGGAGGAACGCATGTGGGCCCCGAAAAATGACGCGCAGCCGGCCTACATCCTGCCTCCGGTGGCGAACCTGACCTCCGGACCCTCAGGCCTGACCTATCATCCCGGCACCGGTTTCCTCGAAAGCGAGGCCGGACGTTTCCTCATCTGTGACTATCGCGGCGGCGCGGCGAACTCCGGCATCTGGTCGTTCAAGGTCGATCCCGATGGCGCGGGCATGAAACTCACCGACTCCCGCCAGTTCAACTGGGGCGCTGGTGTCACCGACGCCGAGTATTCCTACGACGGCAAGCTCCTTGTCAGCGACTTCATGGGTGGCTGGACCACCCACGACGATGGCCGGGTGTATGAGTTGAAGGCCGACAAGATGTGGCGTGAAAAGGAAGCGCAGGAGACGGCGAAGCTGATCAAGGAGGGATTCGCCAAGCGTACAGTTGCTGAACTCGCCAAGTTGCTCTCACATCCGGACATGCGGGTGAGGACGCGGGCGGAGCTTGCGCTGACCCGCATGGACTCGAAGAGCGGCGCGCTCAAGGCATTGAGCGATGCAGCCCTCCGCGGGAAGTCGTCACTGGCGCAGCTTCATGGCATCTGGGGACTTGGAGTCGTCGCTCGAAGGAACGGTGCGACCCTGCCGACGGACTCAGGGCCCAGCGACCAGGGCAAGGCCCGCACGGCTTTGCAGGTGCTTTCTCAGATGCTGAAGAATCCCGACGCTGAGATCCGCGCACAGGTCATCAAGGTTCTCGGTGACTCGGGCAAGCCGGTCGAATTGCCAGGCTTGGACGCTCTGATTTCCGATGCCTCTCCACGGGTGCGCATGTTCGCCATCACCGCTGCCGGGAAGCTGAAGGCTGTCTCTTCCGTGCCTGCCATCCTCAAGGCCCTCGAAGGCAACAGCGATCCTTATTTCCGCACCGCCGGAGCCTATACGCTTTCGCTGTTGCAGTCTCCGACTCAGCTCGCGACCTTGAATGGTCATCCAAATGCCTCAGTCCGGATGACGGCGGTTGTCGCCCTTCGCCGACTGAAGGCTCCTGAGCTCTCGGTCTTTCTCGACGACAAGGACCAGTCCATCGTCGATGAAGCCGTCCGCGCGATCAACGATCAGAACATCGAGTCAGTCCGGCCCTTGGTTGCGAAGCAGCTCGACAAGCCCGCGCCCTCCACTCGCACGACGATGCTCTGGCGGCGGATGCTTCACAGCGCCTTCCGGGCGGGAGATGAGGAGAATGCCCGGCGCGTGTTGAAAGTGGCGCTCGATCCGAAGGTCTCAGAAGCCAACCGCCTCGAAGCCTTCCGCCTGCTCAACGAATGGGCCAAGCCCTTCTCCGTTGATCAGTCCACCGGCCGCATGTCGCCGCTTCCAGCCCGCACGCCGGAGGTGATCACGAAGGTGCTTTCCGAAAGCGTCAGTGGCTTGGTCAAGCTGGAGGGCAAGCTGCTCGAACCGGCGCTTGAGCTGGTCGCGAGCTACAAGTTGGACCTCTCGAAGGTCGAGGATGCCTCGTTGAAGGCCCTGGTGCAGAACCCGAAGCTGCCCGGTGCCGCGCGTTCGGAGGCCCTCGATCTCTACGCTTCGCGGAAACCCGCCGGACTCGATCAATTGCTGGGCGAACTCTCCACCGGATCCGACGATGATCTGTCCATCGGTGCCATCAAACGCCTGATCGCGACCTCTCCCGATTCCGCCGTGGCCGGGGTCACCCAGGCCGTTCAGAAGGGCAGTGCCCGGCGTCAGCAGCAGGCTTGGAAACTGGCGGCAACGATCAACACACCGGCAATTGCCAAGCTCATCAGCGACCAACTGACCGCCATGGCAAAATCCGGTGGCGTCGGCCCGGCCACACTTGAACTCCTCGAGTCCGCCGAATCACGCAAGGAACCCGAGATCAAGGTGGCCCTCGATGCCCTCAAGGCGGCGCAGAAAGCCTCCACCGATCCCCTGGCCGCCTGGCTGCCATCCCTCGAGGGCGGCGATCCGGTGAAGGGTGGCCAGATATTCGAGTCCCATCCGGCCGGACAATGCATGCGCTGTCATGCCGGTGGACACGGCGGCGGCGATGCCGGACCGAACCTCGCCGGCGTGGCCCTTCGTGGTGATCGACACTATCTGCTGGAATCACTCGTCAACCCAGGTGCCAAGGTCGCCATGGGCTTCGGCATCTCGACCGTCACCCTCAAAGGGGGGAAATCCGTCTCCGGCATCGTGATCGAGGACAAGCCCGACCACGTCGATCTCGACAGCAGTGGGAAGGTGCTCCGGGTCCTGCGTTCGGACCTTGAGTCGATGACTCCTCCCGTGTCCTCCATGCCGCCGATGGCCTTCATCCTCAATGCCACCGAGCTGCGCGACACCGTCGCCTGGCTTTCCCAGAACAAGGACAAGAAGGTGGCCGAGAAAAAGCGGCCGGCTCCAGAGATCGTCAAACCGTGAATTGCTGCATGCGTCACGGGTTCAGGCGTGGCGCGTTGTCGCTGGGGCGTTCTCGTTGAAAAGCAGCGCGACCGTTGGACGTCCCAGCACGATCAGCGTGAACACCCCGATGGCCGTGCCGAAGGGGATGCTCAGGCAGGAAAAGCCGGCGACCACCATGCAGAAGGTGCGATTGCGACGCGCCTTCATCCACCTGGCGGAAAGGATGCAGCCAGTGCCCATGGCGAGGCAGATCAGCATGACCACGGCTCCGATCGCGATGAACATCCATCCGAACTGCGGAGGAGGGGGTGGGCCGCCGCCCTTGGTTCCGGCCTCGGCGATGATTCTGGTGAACAGGGTTCCCATCAGCATGTAAAACAGGCCAAAGAGGCTGCCCGCATAGCAAAGCCCGCCAAAGATGTAGTGGAAGATCGTCAGCAGCCGGAGGTGCTCCGCATCCTGCATTTGCTGGTAGCCCGGCTGCATCTGGGGTGGGTTCATGGGACGTCCGTATCCTTCCGTGATGGATTGCGCGAGAACGATTTGGCATCCGGTTTTGACTTGTGGTCCATTCTTTGCCACGCTGCCGACGCAACGCGCCCGTAGCTCAGCTGGATAGAGCACCCGCCTTCTAAGCGGACGGTCACTGGTTCGAATCCAGTCGGGCGTGCTTTCACGCAGGTTTCAAACGGTCCGGAGGACGCACTTTGGATGGACCGAAGGAGGTCAATCCAGTCGGGCGTGCTTTCACGCAAGTTTCAAACGGTCCGGAGGACGCACTTAGGCTGGACCGATGGAGGTCAATCCAGTCGGGCGTGCTTTCACGCCACCTAAGCACGGTTATGAAATCAGCATGGCTGCATTGAAGGGATTCAGAGGTGATACCCATGATGTGGGCTCAAGGAGGGAGTTCGACGACATCCATGTGCAAAGATAGAAAGGCTCCGAATCGCCCATCAGCTCCGGGATTGAACTCAGTTTCTTGCTGGGATCGCAGGCGGTTTCATCAGGATTTACCCTATCTGATCAGAGCTGGATTCCTCATTGAGGATGGAGTTCCAAGCAACTGATTCCAGCCGACGACCTCAATCTCATTCGCTTCATTTCCTTGCAGTTGGTCTTTCACGGCGGCTTTAGCGAATGGGAATCCGTTCACAGTTGGACGTGGTTGGAAGACTCGGAGCTGGAAGCTCCGGAGACGGCCTGAAGCAGGGTGCTCCGGCCACGGTTGGAATTGCTGGCTGGGATGAAGCTTCGCCAGTCTTTTAACGAAGTCCGGGTCCGGTGTTGATCACACTGCCATCGTTCCCGATTGACCTTGAGCGTTGGGGATGGATGACATAAATCTTGATGGATTTCGAATCATGAAGCTCATCCGCCACCTCGTCAGATCTTCCCGTTTTCGAGCCAGCGGAGTCAGCGCAACCGCACGACCGCCCTTGAATTCCCTCGATCTGCAAGGATCGCGCGCTTCCTCATTGCTCACTTGCGCTCGGATTTTCCTGCTGTCGATGGCCTCGGTGATCAGTGTCGCACCTGCCGCCGAGTTCAGCCGCACCCTCGACATCACGCCTGCTTCCTTGCTGACGCGACCGGTCCCGGCGGCCTTGTTTGGGGCGAACGTTGGCTACTG
>JAIYDT010000016.1 GCA_027487355.1 Verrucomicrobiaceae bacterium | reverse complement strand
TCCCGCAAGGCAGGGACCCGGCCTCCGGGCGGCGGTTGATTTGGAAATCCGGCACTTCCGAACCTGACGACTCGATTGCTACGGAAAGCGGACAAATGGCGCCGTGCGGCCCTGGAGGCCTGTAAGCAATCCGGGCTCGATTTCCTGCCTGAGGTGGAGGAGCCGGCGGAATTTCGACGCTGGCTCGGCAGCATCGGCGACGCTTGTCGTTCTGGTGGGGCCGGAGGGAGACTTCACCTCTGAGGAGAACCAGGCGACCGTGGCGGCTTCGTTTCATCCAATCACCTTGGTAGCCACGGTGCTCTGGGCGGAAACAGCCTGTCTGTTCTGCCTCTCTGCGATCCGACATGGGCTGGGAGGTTAGACTTGCAAATTTTTTTTAGAATGTATGGTAGGCAGGCGTGAAAAGAGCAATTTGCACGCTTGGAACAGCATTCTGCACGGCCGCAGTGTTTCTGCCTGGAGCGGTTAGGGGGTGGACTGGCACGGCGGACAGCTACGGCTTCACGGTCGATCGAACGTCCAGAAACGACGTGGTGTCCTTCTGGCAGGCGGTTTATCTGAAGTCGGAGGGCTATCAGAACCGAATCAACTGGACCGGGGGCAGTTTCACCTCGCTCGACCCGGGAGCAGAGGGCACCACCTCCGCCGCCTTCGTCGCCGATGTGGAGCGCCGCACGAACTACATCCGCGCCCAGTGCGGACTTCCGGCGTCCATTCGCTTCGACACCACAACGACGGTGAACATCCTTCCAACCGATCATTATCCGACGGAGGCCTTTCCCTTGCCAGAGTCCACCACCAAGTCCGCTGCCGCGCAACGGTCTGCCCTGATGATCCTGCGGACCACTTTGGCTGGATCGGGAGAAGGGGTTTCGCACAATCCTGCCCCCACTGCTCTCGGATGGACCACTGCCGCATGGAATGCCAACAGCAAGGGGGGGCTTTCCTACACTTTCTATGGACCGGGTGCGATCGACGCCTACTGCCGGGAAGACGTCACCAACGGCCTTAGCGCCTGGAACGTCGATGTCGGCCACCGCCGCTGGGTGCTGAATCTCCAGTCCACGAACTTCGCGACCGGTGACATTCCGGGGACTCGCCCTGAATTGAATGGCAATGTCTCTCTTCCATCGAGCAACTGCCTCTACTGCCTTCCGAAGACCTCGGAACTGGATACGGCTGCCGCGCCGAGATTCGTCCCTTACCCGGCGGCTGGATTTTTCCCGGCTCCGCTGAATTCGCCTTATTGGTCGCTTTCCTATCCGGGCGCAGATTTCAGCGCCGCCACTGTCAGCATGACCTCGTCAGACGGTGCGGTGACCGCTCCGGTGGTCTCCCGGCTCAATGGATACGGGGACAATTCCATTGTCTGGGAGGTCCCGACCGCGGTTGCCTCCCGCTCCATCTCGGCGGATGCGACCTACAACATCACGGTTTCCGGCATCGGGGGATCCGGTGTTCCGACATCCTATTCCTACTCCGTTACGCTCATCAATCCCAACGGTGAGCCAGGTGCGCCTTCCCTCATCGGCAGCACGACACCCACGGCTTCGGGCTCGACCTACAGCTTTACGAGAACGGAGGCGTCCGATGCCATGGAGGTGGGTTTCTTCCAACCCACGACCACGGCCTGGGTGGAAGGGGCTGAAGACACCCCGACGCCGCAGGTGGTGGATAACACGGACTCGACCTACACCTTCCGTGCCTCGATCACGGGGACTCCGAACTACTATCGAACCGGCTCCAAGGCCTTCCATCTGGAGTTTCCGACTTATTACGATCCGGTGGCCCGAGGGATCCCAGAGCAGAGTTTCGAACTCACCCGTGAAATCATTCCTGGGGCAAGCGCCAATCTGCACTTCTGGTACAGACGTGGCCTGATGACCCATTCGACCAGCCTCTTCGTGGAGTCGTCACCGGATGGGCTGGTGTGGACGAACCGGGCAACAATCACAGGACATCCAACCGGAGCCCCGGACTCCAGTTTCATCGACCTCAGCAACATTTCCCTTCCGACCAGCACGGTGCCCCTCCGGATCCGCTTCCGGTTCGCTTACAGTGGAGCGTATGATGCCCTGGGCACTCCGACCGACACCATTTATGATCAACCGAGGTTCCCGACCTTTGTCACCGGCATCTTCATCGATGACATCTCGGTGACGAACTGCCAGACCCTTGAGAAAAAAGGCGGAATTGAGACCGCTCCGTCGGCCACTTCGGTGAGTTTCACCTCCGCCACCTCTGGGGAGGCGCTGGCGATGGGTCAGGTCTGGTGGTTGAGGCTGCGCAGCAAGTTCGGTGGCACCTGGTATCCCTATGGTCCGGCCCTCGTGGCGACGATCAGCGAGCGCTACACTCCCATCGGAACCACGGCCCCTCCGGTGGATGGAGCCACCTACCTGTTTTCTCCCGATGGTGAGGTGAGCAGCTATGATCTGGAGGTGGCCTCGATTTCGAGTGCCGCTTGGGACGAAGGCGCGGAAACGTCGCCCACGCCGCTGGTGATTGATGGCACCGGTGCCTACGATCTTTTCAGCACGCATTACAAGGCCGTCGGTTCACACGCGTTCCGCCTGGCGCTGGATGACACGAGCGACTCACTGGACACCGTGGAGATCGATCGCACGGTCATACCCTCCGCCACCAGCCACCTGAACTTCAAGACCAAGCGGGGAAAAATGGATGTCCACAATACGCTCCATGCCGAGGTCTCGATCGATGGTGGTGTGAGTTGGACCTCGGTGTACACCTTGGCGGGGTCTGGAAGTTTTTTCGTGAACGATTTCTTCGGGTTCACCGCCCGGACGGTGTCGCTCGCCACTTATGCTGGAAAGGAAATCCGAATCCGCTTTGCCTTTGAGAAAGCTCCCGCCGCCGCCACCGTTGCCGCCAGTGATGTCGATTCGGGGGTCTGGATCGATGAGGTATCGGTGACGGACGGAAGCTGGATCGCAACCAGGGGCCAGACCAGTCTCGCTGCCAGCGCCAGCTCGTTCCGCCTCGATGCCACCAGCGCCGGAGCGGCCCTCGTGGCCGGTAGTTCCTATCACATGCGCCTCCGTGGTGTGGTCTCAGGAGTTCCTGGTTCCTGGGGTGGGGTTCTGACGGTCGTGCCAACGACCACTCCTGCCCTGACTGGCTTCGCCGCTTGGGAGGCCTACGACTACCCAATGCTGGCCGGCGTGGCGTTCAATGCGGACTCGGATGGCGACGGCTCGCCCAATGGGGTGGAGTTCGCCTTTTCCCAGGATCCGCTGACACGCCAAGTGAGCTCCGATCAGCCGGTCCGGGATCTGGCAACCAGCGAGCTGAGAATCACCCGTCCGCTGCCAAGCGTCCGCAGCGAGATCACCTACGGAGCGGAATGGACGGAGGATCTATCCACCTGGTCCAACACCGGCGTCACGGTCACCACCACCGGCGGGCAGGCCGTGGCCAGTGCTCCACTCGGAACAGGAAAGCGCTTCATCCGCTGGAAAATCACCAAGCCCTGAGCCTCGTGTTCGCGGGCTTGGTCCCGGGGCGGGCGGGAACGATGCTCCGCGCACCGACGAATCGCTTCCGCCCCTGTTTTGCCCTGCTTGGGAAAGGCAAAGGTCATTTTTTCGCCGGCATCGCGGCGGGATTCATCTTTGCCGTCGTCAGCGGATTCGGATGCCCTTCGTCGTGGAGAAAGCCTTTCCGGTGATCTTCGGCCAGGTGTAGCCGATCCTTGATGGCCGACTCGATGGCTGGAGTCCGCTCGATTCAAGCATGGGGTGGAACTGCCTTCGCCAGAAAGCTCCCTGCGTGGGCCAACCGAACGGTGTCCAAAGTTGAGCGGGTTTTTTGGGCTCCAGCCGCCGCCTGACAGGCCTGACGCGACCGTGGCCAAGCCGCTACCGGCTGGATCGGAATCACCCTCCTGCCTCATGCCG
>JAIYDT010000199.1 GCA_027487355.1 Verrucomicrobiaceae bacterium | reverse complement strand
CCGTTCTTTTCAGGTCTGGCCGACCGGGAGTGGCAGTGGATCACCCAGCGGCATCACTTCAGCTCCGAACCTGTTGGCGATGTGGTCGTGATTGGGCAGGAGCTTTCCTCGAAGTATCGTCCACTGCTGGAATCGCTCGACCTGTTGGAGGTTTCCGCAGCCCTGAAGAAATCCGGGGTGCCGGACGGAGCGATCACGATCGGAAGCTGGAAGTCCGGTCAGTTCACCCCGGAGTGGAGGAAGATGACCCTTGAGGTAACGAAAAACCTCGATTCCGGCGGCCCCTGGACCTTCGGAGCGGTCTTCACCGGCGGAGCCAAGCGCCTCCATGTTCGGAATGTCTCGCTGCGGTTCGGAAACGTGGTGGTGGCAGGGGATCCCCACGAAGGACGCACCGGCAACGAGCACGTCGGCAACACTTGGAAGCTCGCGGTGCCCGAAATCCCGCTGAACACGCCGATTATCCTCGAAGCCGAGGTCCGGACCGATGGGGGCGCGGACTCCAACGGGGTCTTCCACCTCCACAAAGGAGAGTAGATCAGACTGAAGTGGGAATGAACCGGGCCCTGAGGATGAGCCGTAATGGAGGAGTTTACGGACTGTCGGTGGTGATTTCCATGCTGGCCTGCACCGGAGCCGGATGATTGCCGGGGTCTAACGAGACCTTGAACCCGGCCTCACCCCTGCGGGAGATCCCGGTGGGAATGGACTGGAGCGAGAACGGATCCGTTGATGGGCTGAGGAAGCTCACCCCTGTCACCTGGACGCGCTGCGGGTTGGCGGCGAGTTGATGCCCGACCGAATCGGAGGATTGAAGGTCATCCTGCCGAGGCTCTCCAAGGTCCGCGAGACGGGTCGGAGAGTGCAGGACTGTGCCAGGAGTCATTCCTGACTTCGCGAGCGGCGCAACAACCAGGGAGTAGAGCCCGGCGAGGAACGGGGTCAGTAGAAAGAGCGGTTTCATGTTAGGCAGCAGACGACAGCGATGCCGATTGACATGCAGGGTTCGCGCCAAGTGGCAGGACCAATCACAATTTTTGTGGCATTTTTGCGGTCTTGTGCGGCCCATCGCATGAATCCCATGCATGGACCAACCGCGCGGCTCACTTCCAGAAATCGACGTCGGCCGCCACCGAATCGCTGAAGGACTTCAGCAGACCCTGCAACTCGGCGACCTTCTTCGGCTGCTCGACGAAGCGGTTGAAGCGCTCACCCGGATCCTCTTCCACGTTGAAAAGCAATGGCTTGGCGGGCGAGGCGGTGAAGCCGTAGTTGTCGCCGGTTTGTGAATCGATCTTCACATGAAGCTTCCACGGCCCCTGCCGGACCGCACCGATCGAATTGTCGCCGAAGCCGGAAAAGTAGAAGATGAAGCTCGGGACCGTGCCGGGAAAGGTGTCGGCATTGAAATAGGGGCGGATGTCGCGGCCATCGATCATCCGACCCGAAGGAAGAGGCTCCTTGGCGAGGGCGAAGACGGTGGGCAGGATGTCGAGGGTGCTGGTGGAGGCATTCACCACCGATCCCGGGCGGATGGTTCCCGGCCAGCAGAAGACACCCGGGACACGCTGGCCGCCTTCCCAGGCGGAGCCTTTCCCATCGCGAAACGGTCCTGCGGAGCCGATCAGCAGCCGGGCTTCGCCGTAGTTCGGATCCTTGGCGGTGTTCTGGTACTTGATCCACGGTCCGTTGTCCGACGCGAAGATGATCAGGGTGTTCTCCGTGATGCCGGCCTGATCGATGGCGGCTCGCAGCCGGCCGAGATTGGAGTCGATCTCCTCGATGCAGTCGCCGTAGAGGCCACGCAGCGAAGTGCCCTTGAAGTCGGACGAGGCATGAACCGGCAGGTGCGGGAAATTCGGGGCGAGGTAGATCAGGAACGGGCTGTCCTTTTTCGCGCGGATGAAGTCGATGGCGGCATCGGTGTAGCGCTTGGTCAGGCCTTCCAGCAGGGCCACGTTGTCGCCGATATTCTTTCCGATTGTCTCGTAGCCAGCCACCGGGTTTCTGGCGGAAGGGTTGCTCTGGATCAGATCAACGCCGGGCTTGTAGTCATGGGAAACATTGGTGCCGATCCATTGATCGAAACCGTGGGCGAGGGGGAGCGCCTCGACCGTCATCTCGTTGGCCTTGTTCGGCGTTCCGAGGTGCCACTTTCCGAACATCGCGGTGGCGTAGCCGGAGTGCTTGAGGCCCTCTGCGAGTGTGACCTCGTTCGGATGAATGAATTTCTTCGCTTCCGGACCGAGCACCCAGGAACCGAGTCCGGAGCGGATGGGGTTGCGCCCGGTGACCAGCGAATAGCGCGAGGCGCTGCAGGCGGAGGAGCCGCAGTAGAACTGGGGGAAATTCAACCCCTCGCGAACCATCTTCGACAGGTTCGGGGTGTTGATCGTGGGATTGCCGGTGTGGGAGAAATCCCCGTATCCGGCATCATCGAGGAGAATGACGACGACATTCGGCTTCTCGAGCGCGGGACGAGCCCCCAGGGGTGAAATCAGGGCTACGGCGAGGAGTAGGAGAGTTTTCAAAGCGGATGAATGGATGGCCGGGAGGGGGACTGTGTGGCGCACAGGGCCATTCATCCCGGAATGGTGGAAAACTCCAGCGAAAGCGCGTCAGGGCGTCACGTCGGGAATGGTGAGGCGAAAGTTGGCGTTCGGAGCCACCTGTTCCTTCAGCACCCTGATGCCTTCCGCCACGAGGTCCTTGCGGCTGGCGGCTAGGTCCACCTTTTCACCCGGATCCTTGGCGATGTCATAGACTTCCCAGTCACCGGTCTTCTTCTTCAACAGATCGACGCGGACCACTTTGAAATCCCCGATGCGCACCGCGACCTGGCCTCCGTATTCCGGATAGACCCAGACCATCGGCTTGCGGGTGGGCACTTCGCCAGCACCCGTGATGACGGGCCAGAGGTTTTCGCCATCCAGTCCCTGAGGAGCGGTCGATCCCGTCGCCGCGCAGAGGGTGGGGAACCAATCGGCGAAGTAGCCGGGGACGTCGCTGGATTTCCCGGCCGCGATTTTTCCAGGGAAACGGGCGATCATTGGGACGCGGATGCCGCCTTCATAGACGCGGCCCTTGAAGCCCCTGAGGTCGCCCTCGCTGTTGAAGAACTCCGTGTCGGCCCCGCCGATGTGGAAGGGAGAAGTCGGCTTGCCTTCATGGGTCGCGCCGTTGTCGCTTGTGAAGACCACCAGGGTGTTCTCCGCGAAGCCATTGGCCTCCAGCGCCTTCATCACGGCACCGACGTGACGGTCGAGGTCGGAAATCATCGCCGCGTAGGCCGCACGGGGTCGTGGGTGTGGCAGGTAGCCATTTTCCCCACGATAGGGCTGGGAGTCCCAATCGGTCGGATACTCGTTGAGCCGGTCGAGCGGCGGATGCATCGAGACATGCGGTTCGATGAACGCGAGGTAGAGGAAGAACGGCTTCTTCTCCGATTGGCTGGCGCGCTTGACGATGAAGTCCTGGGCTTCCTTGACCATCAGGTCCGGCGCGTAGGTCTGGCCGATGTAGTCCTCGGCCCGGACTTCTCCTTCGGGCTTCTGTTTTCCACCCGGGATGGGCTTCTCGTTGATGAGGATCTGCTGATCGTTCCGCCACAGGAACTTGGGGTAGTAGGAGTGGGCGACCGCCTGGCAGTTGTAGCCGTAGAAGAGGTCGAAGCCGTGCTTGTTCGGATCGCCGGTGGATCCTGCCGGTCCAAGGCCCCATTTTCCGATCGCGGCGGTGTCGTAGCCCGCCTTCTTGAACACCTCCGCCATCGTCACCGTGGTGGGCGCGATGGGGAGCTGGCCCTCCTTGAATTGTGGAAATCTCACGAAGGCCTGCATGTTGCCGCGGATGTCGGCGTGGCCGAGATGTTTCCCGGTCATCAGGACGCAGCGCGCCGGTGCGCAGACCGGAGCTCCTGAGTAATGCTGGGTGAAACGCGTGCCCTCGGCCGCCAGACGGTCGATGTTCGGCGTGTGGATCTTCTTCTGCCCATAGCAGCCGAGTTCACCGTAGCCCAGGTCGTCGGCGAGGATGAACACGACGTTCGGAGGAGCGGCAGCGGCGATCTGAAACAGAATGGCGGCGGCAAGGTATCGGAAGCATTTCATCGATTGGAACGGATGGGAACTGGGTCACTACGACCCTGATCTGTCGAAGTTGCAAGGTCATGCGGCGTTTTGGGGAACTGGAGGAAGCAGCTTGGCTTTCAAAGCACGAATTTATTGGCAATCAGACGAGGAAATCATCGGAAATTCTTGACACCTGAGCTCAGCCGTTGCTTTCTTCCCGCCCGCCGCAAGGCAATGCACCCGTAGCTCAATTGGATAGAGCGTCTGACTACGAATCAGAAGGTTAGGGGTTCGAGTCCCTTCGGGTGTACCACTTTTCACCAGTGGCATCGGGGCGTGGCGCAGCCTGGTAGCGCGCTTCGTTCGGGACGAAGAGGCCGTGGGTTCGAATCCCGCCGCCCCGACCAAGCTGGAAGCTCACAAGCCCCCTAACATTAGGGGGTTCTGTTGTTTCAGGGCCGAGAGAGTCGTTTTGCCAGGTACCGCCAGATTCCGCCGAATTTCGAAAAAACGGTGCATTTTTGGCAACTGGAATGGCAACTATTTAAGATCTCCGAAATAGTTGGGCGTGCCGAGATCCATTGCAGGAAGTTCCGTTCTTGATCGACCACTGCGGCTTGCTTTCACTGGGCCATGCTCAACTCCGCCAATGCTGCGGTCTGTAGCCAGGAACAGCACGACGAGCTGTTGCGCCACGTCCGCCTGGGTCGACTCTTCGAAATCATGGAGTGGGTTGGCGCAGGGAAACCAACCCTCTGCCCCGACTTCGAGAAACCTCGTTCCAAGCAATCGGCGATCCACGAAGCGCTTGAGCGGAACAACCACAGCATGGTTCGGTTTCTTTGGGAGCGATGTTGCCAGCGTCCATGGGAACTTGAACGTTTGGTTGGCGACGCCATTTACGATGGGGTTGAGGCAGCGTGCGAAATTGCCAAATATCTCCTCAACCAGGGTGTTCCACTTGGCGATGTCTGCGCCTCCGCAGTTTTCGAAACTCACAATGACGAGCTGATCCTCAAGGCTCTTGAACAGGGACTCTGCGTCAGATCGCCTGACGGATTCGCCAGTGCCTTGTCGTCCACGGGACACTCGAAACACCTCCTTCGACTTTACCGTGAACTTCACGACAAATACCCCGACCTTGTGATCGAAGGTCTGATTGCCCTCCGAGAGGCAGTGGAAGAGGGAAAGCTCCGTGCCGTCGCTCTGCTCACCTGGGCTGGAGTGGATCCGCTAAGAAAAATTCCGAGCGAACCTTACGAGGAAACTGTGGCGAGCGACGACCCTGAGGATCAGCCTTACATGAGGTCGGCATTGGATGAAGTCCGGGTCGACGAGAAAACTCGGGAGCTTCTAAAAGCGCTCAAGGTTGAAATGAGCGAAGACATCTGGCTCAATTTCTTGGAGCAATGCAGTTGGCTCGAAGTCGAGCACTTTGCCGATGTCTACCACTGGGTTCAAAAGCCGGATGAGATCTTGGTCCAGCGTCCAGAACGTGCAGCCCAGATCGCGACCTCCGTTCTCAAGCACCTCGAAGGGTGGAGCTTCAGCAAAAACTTGATTTCCCAACAGCGACTGAAGTTGGAGATTTGCGAGTATCTCACCTGGCTCGGCACACCGATGCTGGTCACGGATTCAGACTACGAGATCCGGCAAATCCGGCGTGGTCTCACCAAGGCGTGCGATCCAGAAAAAGTCGCCCGCCTACTCTGGCTCATTCACGCAAAAGGTGACGATGCCCAGCGTGCCCGGCTGGGGGAAGTCGTTCGGACACCCAAGATGCAGTTCCTGATTCGCAAGCACGATCCTCAGCTGCTGTGCGACCTTGGGCTTGGGCCCAAAAGCCTGGCGAAGAACAAATTCATTAAGCGGAACCGTCCCTGGGACCTGGACTCCTATAAGCCACCAGCTTCATGCGAGAAACCGCCTAAGAAGCAGAAGGAGCCACCACCAGCACCTCGCCCGACTTACTATCCGACTCCGGATCCCGCTCCCACCCGCCGAGGTTACTGGAATCGTTACAGCCACTTTCATCGAAACTCTTGAACCCCTTACGGGGTTGAGCAATCGCTCATTAGGATCGAACCCAGCTTCGACCCTGAACAAGCTCCTCCCATTCAGAAACCCATCGAAGAGAAGCTCGATGGCAGCGAACCTTTCTCAACTCCATACGACCATGGCATCCCAATCCTCGACAAAATCGTCCAGTAACCCGGAATTTGTGGTGCGCCGGGAAACGATTTCGGCCTACTTCCACCCTCCCCTTCCAACCAGCACATTCCACGATCTGGTCAACAAGGGGAAGATCGTGCCCTTCAAGCTTCTTCGGGGTTTTTACAAGCTCAACGAATCCCTCAAGCGTCTGGGGCTAAAAGAGGTCGAGAGCCTTCCCTCCGAGGTGCAGAAGCGCTCCATGACCGAGATTCTCCAGCTTGCATTCACGCTGATTGATCCTCTGATCTTCCCGATGCCACCTTGGCTCATGACCGTCGAAGCCTTGGACGACAGGGATGTCGACCACGCATTACTTCAGAGTAACATTCACAGGGAAGATCTCGATTTATGTGATTCGATTCAGGAGAAGCTGGCTTACTTCAACGGGGTCCTTTCCGCCCAAGCCCTCAGAGAGGCCGACAAGGAAGGGATCTAGTGGCGATTGGTTACGCAGACTTTCGCTTCGATTCTCACTCGCGAAATCCGAGCTTTGGTGCATTCGAAACCCTGTAATGAGGGCTGAAAGTCTCCCACACGAGCAACTAAAAAGTCGGAGGCTCCGTCTGCCGAATGAATCTCATTGAAAGAAGCCACCAAGCGTCCGAATGGGTTCTCAACCCTCTTCTCGCTGACGCAGTGCGCCAGTTACTGCGAGGGCGTTCTCGCAGCAGCCAGGCTGCTTGCGATGGGAGGCCTAAGCAATGGGTAGTTGGCCGGCTGATACCTACTTAATGAGGTTGCGCTGGGACTTCCTTTGGACCCGGGAGGTGGTGGATTTTTCCGTTTCATTCATTTTGGCTCTGGGCGCGAAGATTTCCTGGAACGACAGTTTCTGGTATCGAATCCGATTTTCATTGAGCAACGCAAGGATTCCATCGGCGTTCGCCCCTTTGTTCGGGGAATTCGACTTTTTAAACTGATCCGGCGTTGGAAGACCATCCCAGCAGGTGGCGATCAAATCCGCGAACTCACAAAACATTCGACGGAGCGCAGCGCTGTCCCTCAGCTCGTAAGTTGCTGAGAAAAGGTCTAGAAGCTCCCTTCCAATCCCTTCAGCGAAGTCAATGGCGTGCCCCTTGACTAGTCCCGCCGTCCATTCCCGGTAGCTCCTCTCATTGAAATCCGTACCGTCAAGGGTCTTGGGTTCGTCAAGGCTCCCTCGAAGGATCGGGGCCGTATCCACTCCCGTTGCTGCTGTGACCAAAAATGCAATTCGTCGCGAGAGTTTGAGTGATCCGTCCTCAATTTTCTTAATCGTCACAGCTGACCGCTCCTCGCCCAACAGCTTCGCGAATCCGTCTTGTGTGCCTGCCTTCCTTCCGTCGCACTGCGAGATCACGAGCCGAATCGTTTGGAACGGATGGTAATACTGTGGCGCTCTCGGCATAGGGTATTAAAATACCTAAAAAACACCTTGTGTCAATACGAATACCTAATAGGGTATCTACATACCCAATACGGGTTTTATCCTATGATAAGTGATACCACAAAAAGCCGTGATGCCGGGACTGCCGCCTCGGAACCAGCATCGTTCGACACTTCCAGCCAGCTCACTGGCGTTCCGGAGCTCGACGACATTCTCAATTCCGAAATTAGCGAAGGCGGACTTGTCCTTGTCGCCGGGATGACCGGCGGAGGAAAAACCGTTCTCGCAACGCAAGTTACGGCCAACAAAATAAAGCAGGGAAAAAGTGTGCGATTTATAAGCACCGAAACTGCTGAGCACGAGTTCAAGCTTCGCTTGATCTCCAATGCTTCAGGAATTCCACTCGAACTAATTGAAATGGGCGGAACGGACTTGGCCTTCCAACCTCAAACCCTTGCAGCCGAAAGCATGTCGGTCCAATCAGCAACGCTCCTCGATTTCCAATATCGCCGGGACTTTCTGAACAACCCTGAATTCGTCCTCGATGAGATCCTTTCGATGGATGAATTGCCCGGCTGCCTAATTCTCGATCAGCTGGAGCTCCACGGGGTGAATGCCGATTCCGAAGGTGAGACGATTTACACGGACAAGGCCTCTGCGGCCAAGTCGCTACTTAAACGGCTGGGGAGCTTCGCGCACGAGAAGCAGATTCCGGTATTTGTCTTTTGCCAGCAACTGCCCGACGAATGCTCTCGGGTTCGTAAACGTGTTTCGCCGGATCAGGTGGCTGATTTTCCAAGCGTCTCGAAGATGTGCGACGTTTTCGTGGGAATCAGTCAACTGCGCTCGACCGCATCGACCGCTCACGAGCGAACTTACTCCACCGATCAATTCCTTTCCGCTCATTTTGCAGGCAAGAACAAATCGATTCGAGTTACTACGGAATTCGAGAAGCAACGATTCCTTCCGGGACACAACGGATTTGCTGACCGGGAAAAGGAGATCCAGGCCCGTGCATTTGAGATCCACTCGAAGTCAACGAAGCGTGGCTTTGTGCTGTTCCGTCGCGACGTGTTCGAAAAGCTCTCCAATTACCAAAACAAGAATTGCCTTAGCGTTTACGCCTACCTGCTCCTCGTTGCTGACTGGAAACAGGGAGATCAAAATGGCCACATCACCACCGGCCAAGACCGAATCGCACAAGAACTCGGTCTAGATCGCAAGCAGGTCAGTGCCGCATACAAGAGGCTTGTTACGATGGGGCTCCTCGAACGAACCGAGCGTAAATTTAGACGTGTTGCGGTCTTCAAGCTAGTCGATTTCGAAGGTTGCCAGGATCCGCAGGAACCGGGATATTTCTTCTTGGCTCGAAACCTCCGAGATCCGTCGCGCCAATCGATTCTGGGCAACCCTCAGCGCTTCCGAATCTGGCTGGCTATAATCCACATGGCGCAGTTCTCAGGCGACCTTGAGGGCTTGCTTGAGCGTGGACAGTTGCTTTACGACGCCACTCCGCTAGCTGAGTTGTTCGGGGATGATCCGGGGGACGTTTACGAGGCCATGAATACCTGGATTGCCGAGGGCCGCCTTCGCGTAATCAACCTCGATTTCTTCGACATCCGGGTAATGGAGGTGGTGAACTACGACCTCTACCAAAGAGGGGAATACTACAAAATGTCGAATGTATCGAATTCAACCCACCCCAAATCGAATTGGTATAACTAATCCTGGAGCCGGGTAGGCGTCATGAAATCCTTGAGTTTCCCAATATGCTTCCAGGGAAGTTCCATCTCGGTTCCAAGACATTGCCAAGACATTGCCAAGACATTGCCAAGACATTGCCAAGACGTTGCCAAGACGTTGCCAAGACGTTGCCAAGACGTTGCCAAGACGTTGCCACTTTATAAAAATGTAAAATGTAAGAAGGGAAGAAGGAGAGATCGAAATACGGAAGAACGACAAAAGGAAAAATTTTTCAATTTTTTCCGATAGGCCAATCGGCGAACTATTGTCGCCGCAATAGACCTTTAGCTGCCGAACGAGGAGCCTTAATCCCACAATTCATTCCGGCTTAAAATGGATCAGCATCCCGGTTGAATGGAATGATTTCCCACGTTCAGAATCATTGCGATACTGAGGGTCCGATTACTTCCGATTCGAGTGTGCACATGTCGATCCCGGTTCCCATTTGGGGAATTTTGGCAAACGGAGATGCGTCCGAATTTCAACACTCTTCCCCAAGAACTCCCATTTCGCAGGGAGGTGAGGCCAAACGCGCAGGAGTATTCAGCACAAGACCCATCACATTCAGCACCCGGGCGTAAATGCCTGGCTCGCTTGATTCACTACTACCTGCGACGTTAAAACGTAGGATCTCCTCCTCGTGAATGAAATCCAAGACCCGGGAGGCAACTTTGGAATCCTCCATCCCCTCAAGCTGAACATGCAGCCACGGACGCTTGTGACGGCGGCAGAAATCCGCTGTTCTGAGAGAACCGCCAGCCAGCGCTCCCAGCGTGAAGATTACGGTGCCATCGCTACACTTCACATTTCGCTCTGTGCGTGCCAGGTAGGATTCGCCTTCGGTTTCTTGCAAATTGTAGATGTCAGGGATCTGACCATCCTCTGCCTTGCGTCTCCGGGGACACCAACCTTCGTGCGGTATGGAAGCTGTGATAGCAGCATCCAGCGCTGCCCGATCCGCGCCGGTTTGACCTCCACTAATGACGGTAGTGACCACGAAGAAAAGGGGAACTCAGTCGGATGCATCCGTCAACGGAAGTCGGAATCGAAATCCGAGAGTTGTAGAACATGCCGTCATCCATTTGGAGGCACAGGCAGTGAGCAAGCTCGAAGCCAATTGGCACCGCAGTCATCCAGGCTGAGGTGCAGCCTGCACAGGCTGGAAATGTAGCACCCTCGTGATTGAATTGATAGCGGATTGATGCAGAAACCATTGTAGAATCAAGGAAACTGCTGTGATTCCAGGACAACTGACATGACAATTCAACTTTTCCAACCCCGTTTGGCATCGGCCTGCAATTCGATCCGCAAACACGGTATATAGAATTGAGAGAACAGGTGAATTGCCTGCCGTCCAACTGAGTTGTTGGGCATCTCATTTCGAACACCCCGGCGATCCTTCGTGAAAGCTGGGGTGCTTTACGCCAACCAGATCCACGATCATGCCTCGCTCCTTGTATTCACCTCGATTGTCTGACGATGTCGTCCGCTCTCACTTTACCGTGAAGGAAAGCGCCGTCGGATGCCAATGACACTGCTTGCAGATGAACTCCTGCGTCAGTCCCTTCGGGAAGAAGTCAACCCAACCTCGTTGATGTGCCTTCGTGAAGCTCCTCCACCCGGCAGCATCTACAGCGAGCCCAATGCCGCGTGAGCCACTTGGCTTAGCAATTTGAACTTTCCTGAGCCCGGCACGACGCCGGGCTCTTTCGTTTGTATCCAACCCCTACCCACAACCAGCATGGCTATCAAATTGAATGCCACTTACTGCAAGCGCCTTGGACTTCCCGGGTATAGCTCGCACCAGTTCAGCGTCTCCGTCGAAACCGAGCTCGTCGCCACTGGTGACATTGCCGGTGAAGCGGAGCGCCTCTACCACCTCCTCCAGTCCAATGTTGACGAGCAGATCCAGGCGACGGGCTTCGTCCCATCGGCTGACTACGGAATGCTTGATGCACCGAATGCCAATGGGAACGGCTCCAAGACTGCCACCCGCAACGGTAAGCCAGGCCCTCCCAATCAAGGCTGGAACTGCACTGATAAGCAGCGCCAGCTGATAACCAGTATCGTTGATGAGCACCAACTCGACCGCAACGACATCGAAGCTCTGGCTGTCGAGCGTTTCGGCAAGGGAGTCAAGCTCCTCAACAAGGTCGAAGCTTCAGGCCTTATCAATGAACTCCTCGCCGCTCATGGTGGGACTGTTCAGCAGGGTCCTCGCACCAACGGTTCCGCTTACCAGCGGGGTAATGAAAGGAGGATGCGCTCGTGATACATTCAGTCATTGATCAACCCGCTACCGGAAGTCCGGAAGCCGAGTTCCTCCCGACCTACATAAGCCCTTCTGCGGCCAAAAGCTTTCTCACTTGCAGCCTACGCTTCTACTTCGAACGCGTTGCTTGCATCAAGAAGCCGACCACAGTGGCTCTCCATCTTGGGAAAGCAGTTCACGAGGCCTTGCAAGGCTTCCACCTCGCCCGCTGGAGAGGGACTGATGATTCCCCTGGAGCCGTTGCCGAGATGTTCGATACGGCGTTTACCCGGCTCGAAACGGAGGAAGGCCCGGTGAAGTTTAAAGATGAAACCGAGCGTCTGGAATCCAGGCAGTCGGGTCTCCGTGTCGTCGCTGCTTACCTCGATTCTGATGAAGTGCCGAAGGAAAAGCCTCGGGCGGTGGAAGTTCCACTCAACGAGCGGATCCCCGGTCTTCTCGTTCCCCTCAACGGTGCCGTGGACCTCGTTGAGCACGACTACACGCCTGT
>JAIYDT010000252.1 GCA_027487355.1 Verrucomicrobiaceae bacterium | reverse complement strand
TGGGTGAAGAAGACGAGCATCGACTGGACCTGGTTGCGCACGGTGACGGGCGCGGCCTTGTCGGCGTAGATGAAGCCGGTGACGAAGAAGAAGTCGTAGCAGATGCCGTGGAGCATGATGGAAAGGAAGAGCATCCAGACCACCTGGTCCGGCGCGCCGAGGGCGAAGAGCACGTAGCGCAGCACCCAGGCGAGCATCCCTAACAGGATCATCCATTTAACTCCGAGCTTCCGGAAAAAGGCGGGGATCAGCAGCATGAAGATGATTTCCGACATCTGGCCGACCGCCATCGACGAGGCGGGCTGGCGGAAGCCCATGTCGGAGAGGAAAATGGAGGTGGTGCTGAAGTAGTAGGCGAGCGGGATGCAGATCAGCGTCGAACAGATGATGAAGACGAGGAAGGCGGGCTTCTTGAGGAGCTTGAAGGCATCCAGCATGAGGAGGCTCGACAGGCTGAGCGGCTGGCCTTTCGCCGGAGGTGGCGTGGTGGGCAGGAAGAAGGCGAAGATGCCGAGAAGCAGCGAGCCAGCCCCGGCGAGGGTGAAGATCTGGAGATTCTTGGACCATCCAAGGAAGCCGACAAGCAGGCCGGCGACGATCCAACCAATGGTGCCCCAGACGCGTAGGGCGGGGAACTTGCTCTGGTCACTGATGTTGGAGAACGCGATCGAGTTGCCAAGCCCGAGGGTCGGCATGTAGCAGAGCATGTGGACGAGGAAGAGGTTTTTCACCATCCCTGCATCTCCTTTCGCGGCGAATGATGGCACCGCGAGCATGGCGGCACCGCCGATCAGCAAGAGGACACCCATCACCTTTTCCGAGGGGAAAAACCGATCTGCGACGAGTCCGAGAAACAGCGGCGCAATGATGGCGGCGATCGGGGCGGATCCATAAGCGGCCCCGATGATGGAAGCGAGACCATTGGCGTCGAGACAGGCCCCAAGGGTCACGAACCACGCGCCCCAGAGGAAGAATTGCAGGAACATCATCACGGAGAGTCGGTTCGTGATGGAACGGGAGGAATCTGAGGTCATGGAGCGGTTCGAAAGCGGTTCACAAATGAAACGAAGGCCTATACTCCATGGCATTCAGCGATCTTCCGCAAGGCTGGAAGATCCCGGCTTGCGGTGAAAGATCGCGGGCCTCAAAAAGGTAGTGGGCACGTTCTTTCCGCTTCAAACCGTCATGAATCCATCTGATTTCAATCGCCGCAAGTTTCTCGGAGTCGCAGGTGCCACCCTCGCGGTCGCCGGATTTCCCGCCATCGTCCGAGCTCAGGATGCTTCGAAGCAGGTGCTGAAGATCGGATTGATCGGCTGCGGCGGTCGCGGCACCGGAGCGGCCAGCCAGGCGCTTTCCGCCGATCCGAACGTGAAGCTGTGGGCGATGGGCGATGCTTTCGCGCCTGCGATCACCAACAGCCTCAACCAGCTCGGCAAGTTCGGCGACAAGGTGGAGGTGCCGGAAGCCAGGCGTTTTTCAGGACTCGAGAGCTACAAGGAAGTTCTCAACAGCGGGGTGGATGTGGTCCTGCTGGCCTCGCCTCCGGGGTTCCGCCCTCTGCATCTCCGTGCAGCGATTGAGGCCGGCAAGCATGTCTTCGCGGAAAAGCCGATGGCCGTGGATGTGGCCGGCGTGAAGTCGGTCATGGAGTCCGCGAAGCTCGCCAAGCAGAAGAACCTTTCGATCCAACATGGATTTTGCTGGCGGTTCGCGCCCGGTGTGCGCGAGGCCTATGGCAAGATCACCTCGGGTGAACTGGGTCGCGTGATTTCCCTCTACGGCACCTACATGGGCACGCCGCCGAAGCCCCTGCAGCCCGGAATGAAGAAGCCGGATGGCATGGGCGATGTCGAATGGCAGGTCGCCTGGTGGAACAATTTCGAATGGCTCAGTGGCGGACCGATTCTCGAGCAGGCGATCCACACCGTGGACAAGATTGCGTGGGCGATGGGCGACGTGGCCCCGATCGCAGCGGTGGCGAATGGTGGACGAGCGATGCGCACCGACGTGGGCAATGTTTACGATCACTACAACGTCGCGTATGAGTATCCCAACGGCGTGATCTGCCACTTCGGCGAGCGTCAGTATCCCGGCCTGCATGGTGAGGTGTCCGACCACATTTACTGTGAAAAGGGCACGGTGGTCTGTCCGGACATGCCGATGGTGCTCGGGCCGGACGGCAGCAAGCGGCAGTGGATGTATCGCGCCAAGCGCGGCACGGAACAGAACATGTATCAGGTCTGCCACAACGAGTTTTTTGCCGCCTTGCGAAAGGGGGAAACGATCAACACCGGCGAGTACATGGCCAACAGCACCATGCTCGCGATCCTTGGCCGGGAAGCCGCTCACACGGGTCAGCGCATCACCTGGGAGCAGATCTGGGGCGCGAACCAGGACATGGCTCCGGACACGCTGAAGTTCCCGGATGCGTTCCCCATCGCGCCGGTGCCGGTGCCCGGAGTTTACAAGTTGGCGTGAGACTTAACACGATTCCATTGCCATGACTCCGCGTTTGATGACTTGCGCCACAATGGCGCTGATGGTGTCGGCCCATGCCGATGAGGCCTTGCCGAAACCGGCGTTGCTGCCCACCACCCAGGCGATCCATGAACTCGTTTCGAAGCAGCCTGCGATCTCAGCCGATGGCATGAAGCCGTTTACGGATAAAGTGCCGAAAGCAGGTGATGCGACTCTTGATTTGATCCCGGTTCCTGGCGGCGAGTTTGTCATCGGCTCTCCGGAATCCGAAGCGAATCGCGCGACGAGCGAGGGCCCGCAGAGGAAGGTGAAGATCGAGCCGTTCTGGATGGCAAAGGTCGAGACGACCTGGGCGCTCTACCATCCTTACATGGAGAACAAGATGGCGCGCAACAAGGACGGCACGCTGAATCGGGACGACAACATGACCACCTCTGAGGCTCCGGTGCGCAAGGATGCCGAAACCTTGGTGGATGTGGTCACCCAGCCGACCCCGCCTTATGTGCCGATGAACTTCGGCATGGGCAAGGGATATGACAAGGACAGCCCAGCCATCGGGGTCACCCAGCATGCGGCGAGCAAGTTTTGCGAATGGCTCACTGCCCAGACCGGGCATTTCTACCGTCTTCCAACCGAAGCCGAGTGGGAGTATGCATGCCGGGCAGGGAGCACCACGGCGTACAGCTTCGGTGATGATCCAGCCCAACTTGGAGATTATGCATGGTCTGTGGAAAACTCCGAATACCAGTATCAAAAGGTCGGCCTGAAAAAACCGAACGCCTGGGGCCTCCATGACATGCACGGCAACGTTGCGGAGCTTTGCCTTGGCCAGTATTCACCCGATGCCTATGCCGCCTTCAAGGACGGGGCTGTGAATCCCTGGACGGCTATCACCACAAGATACCCGACCGTGGTTCGTGGCGGCAGTTGGAACGATGATCCCGACAAGCTCCGCTCCGCCGCGAGGATCGGCAGTGAGCCCGCCTGGAAGATGCGCGATCCACAGCTTCCCAAGTCCCAATGGTATTTCACCGATGCCCCCTGGCTTGGATTCCGGGTCATTCGTCCGCTCAAGGTCCCAAGCGTCGAGGAAATGCACCGTTTCTGGAACATGGATGGCGATTCAGAATGAGGATTCTGCTTTCGCTGCTGCTCGGCTGCATGGCGACCGCGAAGGAGACCCGCTTCACCTTTGAGCGCGGGCTGATGGGCACGCAATTCGCGATCACCTGCCATGGCAGTGATGAATCCGTCGCGAAGGCGGCCGCCGATCTCGCCTTCCAGCGTGCGGAGGAGATCAACTCCATCGCCTCCGACTACATCGCCGGAAGTGAACTACTACGTTTATCGGAGAAAACTGGAACGCCGGTGAAGGTGTCGCCAATATTGTTCGATCTGCTCACGAAGTCCCATGACTTCGCGCGCAGGACCGCCGGACGCTTCGACCCTACGCTCGGTCCCCTGACTCGACTCTGGCGGGAGACCCGCCGTGTTGGAAGACTTCCATCGGCGGAAGCGCTGGCATCCGCCCGGGCTGCCTGCGGATGGAATCTGCTCGAACTCGATCAATCGTTGCAGACTGTCACCCTGAGGAGCTCCGGCATGCGCCTCGATCTCGGCGGCATCGCGAAAGGCTACGCGGCCGATGCCATGTTCGACGTGATGAAATCAAAGGGCTTTCCCGCCACCTGCATCGCGGCCGGTGGCGATCTCCGGCTTGGCGATCCGCCGCCTGGAAAGAGCGGCTGGACGGTCGGGATCAAGACCCTCGATAAGGGCAAGACTTCAGGGCAGGTCGAGCTTGCCAACTGCGCTGTCTCCACCTCGGGCGATCTCCAGCAGGCAGTCGAGATCGACGGCGTGCGCTACGCCCACATCATCGATCCGAAGACCGGGCTCGGTCTGACGAGGCATCTCGCGGTGACGATCATCGCGCCCAATGCCACCACCAGCGACGCGCTTGCCACCGCCGCCTGCGTCGCGGGTGCCGACCATGCGGAGACGATGGCGAAGGCCTGTGGGGCCACCGAAGTGCGAGTCGCGACTGATCCCTGACTCACTCGCCCGGCGCGGCCGTTACAGCCGGCTTGGGATCGAGCAGATCCTTGAACTGCTTGGTCCAGTCGCCGACCTTTGGATGCATCGCATATTTCTCAAGATGCTGGAACATCTTCAGAGCAGCGCCCCGCTGGTCTCCGGCACGGAACACATCCTGCTCCTCCATCCAGAGAAACTCCGGATAGGTCTCGGTCACGAATTTCTCCTGCTCGGGTGAACGGACTCCATCCTTGCCTGGCTTGGCATCACCGCCCCGGCCCCAGTGTTCGACCACGAGGGTTTCCTGCTGGATGCGATGGGTCCAGGCCGCCCGGAGTTCCTCGGTCTTCTCGGGCTTTCTCAGGGGCGGCAGGATCACCTTGCCGTAGATGTTTCCAAGTTCGATCGGCGAGAGCGGCCATTCAGGGACCTTGATGTTGCCGATCTCATAAACTTGCGCGAACACGGTGGAGAGGACCGGTTGGCGCAGCAGGTCATGCTGGCCCTCAAGGCTGACAATGTCGGCGAACACGTCGTCCACCGCCTTCGACGCCTCGCCGGAGAACTTGACGGCGGCCTCGCGTGAGCCCGCGACTTGCAGAGTCAGGGAAAGCCAGCGCAGTTGATGCCGCAGGGCCCGTTTGAAGCTCGCGCTCTGGAGCTGACCTTCCTGCTTCCGTTTCCATTCACGGAAATCCTGACCTTTGCGGTTCTTGTCATCGAACTGGAGCTTCTCGATGCATTTCAAGTAGAACTCCAAGGCGGCATCATCACTCGCCATGGCGGATCGAAAGGCGCTGATCGCCGAACCGAAACGCTCATCCACCCGCTTGTCGGCTCCTTCCTGGATCTTCTGGAGCTTCTCCAGAAGCGCCTCGCGATCCGCCTGGGTCAAGGGATCGGCATGAAGCAAAGGGGCAAGGATCAGCGAGGCGGCGAGGGTTTTGAAAGCGCGCATGAGAGGGTTTCTGTCACAGCCTACGCGCCCCGCCAAGCAATCCATTCATTTCCTGCCAGTCGAATCCGGATAGCCGCTCAACCCCAGCGAGTCGATCATTTCTGGAAGCACGAAACCACCTGCCGTGACCGCCAAGCGCCGGCAGCCATTCAGTTCCGCCGCATCCTCTTGCAAGGCCGCAGGTTTCCCAAGGCGCTTCGCCGTTTCAAGAAGGGCCTCGACGGTGGATTCGCCGCGATCGCCGAGAACCATCACGCCATCGCACCAGCCGCACAGGGCTTCCAGCGCACGCTCACGCTGAGCCATCGCCGGAGCCACCGTGTCGAGGAACGAAAGTTTGGCATCCCGGTAGCGCAGGCGGAGTTGTTGGGAAAGCCAGGCCACCCGGCGCGGCGAGAGAGTGGTCTGGCAGACGGCCCCGAAGGCCGGGGCATAGCGCATCCGGGCAATGTCGGTGGTGTCCTCCAGCACGATCGTCCCCGGATAGTCCGAGGCCAGCGCCTGGGTCTCCGCATCGTCATGGCGACCGATGATCAGCGTCTGAGCTCCCTCCATTCTCAACAATCCAAGCGCCACCTGCGCGCGCCTGACCTGCTGGGAGCGGGTATCGACGATCTTCCAGCCAGACTCCTGCCAGCGGCGCTTGTCGCGCATCGGAACCCCGCCAAATGGCAGCACCACCGATTTCACTCGGGAAAAATCCGACTCGTCTGCTTCCTCGATCACCCCCAGCCGCCTCAGCTTTGCCCTCACTCCGGCGTCCGGCATGAAAATCCCCGGAACCGCCACCGGACCCATCCTGGCCTCCCTTTCCAGCAACGCCAGCGCCTGCTTCGCTTCCGCGTCCATCCCCAGCACCGGCGCGAGCCGGACTTCCACCGTCTGCCGTGCTCCCACGATTTTCTTCGACATGACCGCTTTCATGGCTTTGTTTTGCAAAGTGAACCTTCCGAAAAAATCCGGCGAGTTCGCCGGACGCATTAGCTTTGTATCACAAAGCCAAAAGCGGGCAAGGGAAATTTCGAGGCCCAGGTTCCAGCACTCCCAGCCAGCTCCGACGGACTTCTGATTGACCCCACTCATGACGGCGTTCTAGTCATGGTGCCATGCGTGCCCTGATCCTTCTCCTTTTCCTCGCGATCCCCATCTTCACCGGCAGAGCGCAGGAAACAGCTCCTCCGCTCTATGTTTTCCAAAACGGTCTCCGCTTCGGCTCCGTGGACGAGGGAGTCCGGGTCCTCAAGAACCTCGGCTACGAGGGCCTGGGCTCCGTCTATCCGAAGAACCTCGCGATGTTCAAGACCGCCTGCGACAAGGAGGGCCTGAAGATCTTCAGCATTTACGCGGGAAGCACGGTGAATGCCGATGGCTTCAGCTACGGGCCGGATGTCAGCGAGGCCATCAGTCTCCTGAAGGGCTCCGATGCCCTGGTGGAGCTCAATCTGCAGCGCGGACTGAATCCGAACGACGACCAGGCGATCGCGCTCGTGAAGGAAATCGCCGCCAAGGCAAAGACGGCGGGCCTGAAGGTGGTGCTTTACCCTCATGCCAACTTCCACGTCGAGCGATTGGACCACGCCCTGCGGATCGCGAAGGCCAGCGGCTGCGACAACGTCGGCGTGACCTTCAACCTCTGTCACTACCTGAAAGTCCAGCCCAAGGACGACCTTGCGGCTGCCTTGGAGGCCGCCAAGCCGGTGCTTTGGAGCCTCAGCCTCTGCGGGGCGGATGCCGACGGCACGGATTGGACCACCTTGATCCGACCTCTCGACGAGGGGACCTTTGATCAGGCCGGGTTGCTGCGAAACCTGAGCAGGATCGGATTCAAGGGACCCGTCGGACTGCAATGCTACAACAACAAGACCGAACCCGTACAGAATCTCACGCGCTCGATGCAGGCATGGAAGAAGCTCGTCGGACCCATCTGGGCTGGATCCCGCCAATCCGGATCGGATCAATGAAAGGAGAGACACGTGCCCCGCACCTCGACTTTGGATCCCGTTCCTCCCTCACTTCCGCATCAGCGCCGCATCCTTCAGCACCACGGAAATTCTCGGCTCAAACTCCGCCGAACGCCCGTCGGGATAGCAGCAATACGAGGGCGAAAGGACCAGACTCGGAGGGTGATCGATGAGGTAGCGGTTCCAGTGGGACTCATCATGCCAGCGGGCGACGATTCCATTCCTTTCATCTTCATCGATCTTCTCTGCCATATGCCGCACGGCCTTCAGATAATCCAATGTCCTGCCGCCCTGCGAGGCACCGCAGAAATAGAGGCTGCCCTCGTTTGGCGCAATAAAGGCGGTGGATTCAGGCCGACTCTCGTAGGTGAACTGTTGTCTCGTCTTGTCGTGGAAGCCTGGATGAATCACCCCGACAAGATCACTGAGAATCTCCTCTCCCACTTGCATGGTGACACGCATGTCGGCATCAAGGTAGTATAGGTAGTCCATCTCCTCAAACACGGCCTCATGCTCGCGGAAAATCGGGTAGCGTCGGATGGCCATTCCCGGCCAGGAGGAATGCTGCACCGGGATCACCCTCAAGCCAGGCGCTGGCCCGTAATCTCCATCCGTGAAAAGAAACACCGTCACCTCATGTCCAGGCAGGAAGTTCCTACGGATCGAGCGGATCAAGGGGCCTGCAAACACCCGGTAGTTGGCAGTAGCGATGATCGCCACACCAATCTTCTTCGGCTCCGGCACCGGTAGGCGTTGCCCTCTGCGCTTGAGGGCCGTTGACGGCAAACGCTGTTTCATCTCGTCGTCCCGCTTCAGATAAAGCTCTTCACCTGATTTCACTCCCAAACCCAGCACGCCGTCCACATAATCCAGCGCCCTCGGCAGCGGACCACCTGCAGGCCACTCTTGGATCATCAGACGGAATTCCATGGAGTAGCCCAGCTCCCGAACCTGATCCACTTCCCACGCCTCCAGCTCGCCACGCAGCACCAAGTAGGCCGGAAGGGTTTCACAGCCTTCCAACCAGTCCGCCGCCTCCACCCACTGCCCCAGCCTCACGCTGTCCACCCTATCACCATTCAAGGCTTTGTGAAAATCCGTAGCCTCTCCACCCATCATCTTCAAATCCGGAAACTTCTCCTCAATTTCGTCCGCAATGCTCAATGCCTGGTCTCCGATCGCACTCACCATCCATCCCCGCCGGGCCAAGGCCCGCACGGACCGGAAATCCTCCGGCTCCACCTCAATCGCCACCGGCTTCCGCCAGATTCCCATTCGCAGGTGCTCCCAACTCACTTCCTCGGACAGCCAAATGTCCGGCCGCCAGACCTTCGCTCCCTTGTGCCATGGCTTCGGCCAGCCGAGCCAATGGATAACGCCTTCCGGAACCTCGTCACCGTGGATATCTGACTTCGGGAAAAGATTCCACTTTCGGTCAAACCCGATGGTCCGTCCATCAGTGGCGGCGGTCAGGGAAAGCTGTTCGTCCGCGCCGAAGGCCGCATGGGCGGCCAGCAGTTTCTCCCAGGTTCCAGCCTCACGCATCGCCTTGAGGTTCAGCAGCGGCCCCATCGAGAAATACGGATGATCGGCCACATGCTCCCAGCCTGCGGGGAAGGGGCGTTTGATCCACTCCCGCATCGCATGCGCCATGTTCACTCCCGGCCCCTGCATTTTCGCCGCCAACAGGTGATCGCCGAGTTCCATGTCGAACAAGGGGGCCAGATCACACAGCGCCAACTGATCATAGTCCATGACCAGGCAGCGATCCCAATCCGTCGAATGCTGGATGACCCTAAGCCGGTCAAACACTGCCGGTCCCACATAACTTGGAAACTTTCCGGTCACTTCCTCCTCGGCAGAAATGAACTCCACCTTCAGCGGCCCAGTTCCGAACGACTCCGGCAGGAATCCCCGGCACCAGCAGCGAACGTGAACCGCCTGTTCCGTGCGCCGAAGGATGCTGGCGATCAAGGTGGCGTTGTATTCAAAGCCCTGTTCGTCAGTTGAGATGGCAAGGTTGATGGTCATCGGCTTCTGGAATGAAATTGAGCTGATAGGCGATTATCGAGTGGCTCATTCAAGCTACGACCTCTTCAGGGCTCAGGCCTCACCCAACGGCCCATCAATCCTCCGCTGATCGGCACATGAGCCAAGTTGAAGCTGAGCCATGAAAGCGACCTCCTACTGACCTGGATCTGGGAACAGCTTCAGCCATGCAGCTGTGGCCGCTGGGCGATCTGTCTTCTCCCACTCCTTGAAGACCTGGGTTGCCGTGGCCACCCGCTTGTCGAAGTCCGAAATCTGGCCGGCATAGTCCAAGGCCATTGCCGGCGCGCTGGCGGTCGAATGCTTGGCAAGGGCCGCCATGCCCTCATCTCGAACCTTCCCCACTGGAGCCTTGTTCAGCCAACCAACCGCAGCGTCCGGGGACTGCTTTGCCCAAGTGCCGATGACGACTCCCATTTGATCGGGATTCACGCTGGTCGCGCTGTTGGCCAGCACATACTGCGCCGCCTCCTCCGGCTTGACGCCTGCCCAATTCTGCAACAAGGCACTTCTCGATCTTTTGGCCAAAGTCATGGAATCCTCCTTGGTCTCCGTGGCGAATTTGAGGAAATTGGTGTTGGGCGGAAAGGATGCCATGACATCCGCCATCCCGGTATTGTCGATCTTCTGAGGATACCCCATTTCCTTGTAGAGGCGCACTGCTCCCTCGGGATCGCTCTTTGCCAAGGATACACAGTAGCCGGTCAAAAGGGCGGCTTGGCTGTTGTGATCGATTTTCCCCATCTCGGTGAAGAAGTCCTTGAATCCTGGTCCTTGAAATTGTTCTCCCGCCTTACGGCACAACACCTCTCTAAGTTTCTTGTCTTCCAAGGTGAGCAACCAGTCCCGTGCATTCCTGGCCTCAGGGCCTTT